>JALUTW010000333.1 GCA_027021685.1 Chromatiales bacterium
GCAAGGGCACCACGCCGCGCGAGGAATGGCCCCGGCACGTGGACCACGAGGCCCGCGGCGTGCCCCTGGTGGAGGCGCTGTGCCAGCGGTTGAAGGTGCCGCGCAGCTTTCGCGAACTCGCGGTGCTGGTGACACGCTACCACCTGCATTTTCACCGCGCGGCCGAGCTGCGCCCCGCCACGCTGCTGGACACCCTGGAGGCGCTGGACGCCTTCCGCCGCCCGCAGCGGTTCGAGCACTGGCTGCAGGCCTGCGAGGCCGATGCCCGGGGCCGGCCCGGCTGGGAGGACCGCGCGCTGGAGCAGCCCGGCATCTTCCGCCGCGCTTACGCCGCCGCCGCGGCCGTCACCCACGCCCACCTGCCACCCGGGCTCGAAGGCCGCGCCATCGCCGACGAGCTGCGCCGGCGGCGCATCGAGGCCATCAAACAGGCGCTGGGGGCTGGAGACTAGGGGCTGGGAACCGGGGAGTTCCGTAAGGGTGCGTTCACCTTGTGAACGCACCGCATGGGCGGTGCCTTCCCTTGTTCACCCCCCAAACCTGTCCTCCACCCAGTGCAGGATACGCCCGGCGCGGCCGCGGGTGATCCACCAGGCCAGGGCCACGCCGGCCGTGTTGGCCGCCATGTCGGCGATCTCGAACAGGCGCCCCCCGACGAGCCCCTGGAGGTATTCCAGCACCACCCCCATGAGCACGAAGGCCGCGGCCAGGGTCTGGCGCGCGGTGCGGGCGGGGTAGATCTGCGCGAACCAGCCCATGAGCACCCCGTAGGCCAGCAGGTGGGCCAGCTTGTCGCCCAGGTGGACGTCGGGAGTGGGCGGGGGCTGAGGGGTCAGGCTGGCCCAGACCACGAAGGCGACCAGGCCCCACCCCACGGCCAGCCAGCCGCGATGATGGCGCAGGCGATGGTCCCTGTCCCTGGCTCCGTGCATCCCGGTCACAGGAACACGGCCAGCAACATGCCGCCCAGGAGCAGGCGGTAGATCACGAACGGCATCATGCCCACCCGCTCCACCAGGCGCAGGAACCAGTGGATGCAGGTGTAGGCCGCTCCCGCCGAGAGCACGATGCCAAGACCGAAGGCGGTCCAGTCCACCGGTGCCGCGGCCTCCGCCAGCTTCACGCTCTCCAGCAGCGCGGCGGCGAGGATGATGGGCACGGACAGCAGGAAGGAAAACCGCGCCGCTCCCTGCCGCGACAGCCCCAGCAACAGCCCGGCGGTGATGGTGATGCCGGAGCGCGAGGTGCCGGGGACCAGGGCCAGGGCCTGGGCCAGCCCCACCAGCACCACGCCGCCCCAGCCCAGCGCGTGTTCGCTGCGCCCGCCGCCGCCGCGGCGATCCGCGAAGCCCAGCAGCAGGCCGAACCCCACGGTGGCCGCGGCGATGACCAGGGGCGAGCGCAGCCATTGCGCCACCACGTCGTCCAGCAGCAGGCCGGCGACACCCGCCGGCACCGTGGCCACCACCACCGCCCAGGCCAGGCGGCTGTCCGCGGTATGCCGGCGGCGGGTGACGGAATGGACCCAGGCCAGGGCCATGCGGTTGAGCTCGGCGCGGAAGTAGATCACCACCGCGGCCAGCGAGCCCAGGTGCACGGCCACGTCGAAGGCCAGGCCCTGGTCCGGCCAGCCGGTGAGCACCGGCACCAGGATGAGGTGTGCCGAGCTGGACACCGGCAGGAACTCGGTGAGCCCCTGCACCAGGGCCAGCACGATGATCTGAACAAGCTCCATGCCTACAACGCCCCGCCCAGGTCGCGCAGGCCGAAGCCTCGCGGTCCCGTGTCCAGGCCGCGGGAGA
>JALUTW010000334.1 GCA_027021685.1 Chromatiales bacterium
GGCCGTTCTTGATGGTGTCGCCCACGGCGGCGCTGCTGGAGGGTTCGCCCACCAGGCACCAGTCGATCCTTTCCCTGCGTTCCTGCAGGGTCTCCACCACCCGCACGGTGCCGTCCACTGCCGGGCCCTCCTCGTCGGACGTGATAAGAAAGGCGATGCTGCCGCGGTGGCCGGGGTGCGCGGCGGCAAAGCGCTCGCAGGCGGTGATCATGGCGGCCAGCGAGCCCTTCATGTCCGCCGCGCCGCGCCCCCACAGCATGCCGTCGGCCACCATGGGTTCGAAGGGCGGGAAGCGCCAGGCCGCCGCGTCTCCCGGCGGCACCACGTCGGTATGGCCGGCGAACACGAACAGCGGACCGCTGCTGCCGCGCCGCGCCCACAGGTTGTTCACCTCGCCGAAGGGCATGGGCTCGGCGGCAAAGCCGCAGGCCGCCAGGCGCCGGGCGATGATCTCCTGGCAGCCGGCGTCGTCCGGCGTCACCGAGGGCCGGGCGATGAGCTCCTCGGCCAGGGCCAGGGTCTCGGGGTCGGCCGGCGCGTTCATGTCCGCGGCCGGCAGGGGCGTCCCGGACACCCGCTCACCCGGGGACCGCCGCCGGGGAAGGTCCGGTGGTTTGCTATCCGTCCCCGGGATGGCGCAGAAGCCGCAGAATCGCGGGGCGGGTTCGGGCTCCAGGGCCGGAAGTGCAGTGACATCGGGAACAGTTGATTCAGATGTTGCGCAGGAGCTCGTTGATGCCCACCTTGGCCCGGGTCTTGTCGTCCACCCGCTTGACGATGACGGCACAGTAGAGGCTGTAGCTGCCATCCTTGGACGGCAGGCTGCCGGGCACCACCACCGCACCGGCCGGAACCCGGCCGTAGAGGACCTCGCCGCTCTCGCGGTCATAGATCCGGGTGCTCTGGCCGATGTAGACGCCCATGGAGATCACCGCGCCTTCCTCCACGATGACGCCCTCCACGATCTCGGAGCGGGCACCGATGAAGCAGTTGTCCTCGATGATGGTGGGCGCGGCCTGCAACGGCTCCAGCACCCCGCCGATGCCCACCCCGCCGGAGAGGTGCACGTTCTTGCCGATCTGGGCACAGGATCCCACCGTGGCCCAGGTGTCCACCATGGTGCCCGAGTCCACGTAGGCACCGATGTTGACGTAGGAGGGCATGAGCACCACGCCGGAGGCGATGTAGGCGCCCTTGCGCACCGTGGCCGGCGGCACCACCCGCACGCCGGCGGCGCGGAACTCGCGCGAGTTGGTGTCGGCATACTTGGGCGGCACCTTGTCGAAGTAATTGGTGAAGCCGCCCTTCATGAAAGTGTTGTCCTGGATGCGGAACGACAGGAGCACCGCCTTCTTGAGCCACTCGTTGACCCGCCATTCGCCGTCCACCTTTTCCGCCACCCGCAGCTCGCCGCGGTCCAGCTTGTCGATGGCTTCCTCGACGGCCTCCTTGACGATGGTGTCCACGCTGCGCGGCGTGATCTCGGCGCGGTTTTCGAAGGCCTGTTCGATGATGGACTGGATGTCGCTCATGGGCTGGGTTCTCCGGTGTCGTTCATGTCAGCGAAGCGGCGAAGGATCTTATCCGATCGGCCGCCTCCACGCATTCGTCCAGCGTGCCCACCAGGGCCAGGCGCACGTGGCCGGCACCGGGATTGCAGCCGCCGGCCTCGCGCGAGAGAAAGCTGCCGGGCAGCACGGTGACATTGGCCGCGGCGTACAACCGGCGGGCGAACTCGGTGTCGTCGATGGGGGTGCGCGGCCACAGGTAGAACCCGGCCTCGGGCCGCTCCACGGGCAGCACCGGGCCGAGGATGTCCAGCACCGCGTCGAACTTCTCGCGGTAGGCGGCGCGGTTGGCCCGCACGTGCTCCTCGTCGCTCCAGGCCGCGATGCTGGCCTGCTGGAAGGGCGGGGCCATGGCGCAACCGTGGTAGACCCGGTAGCGCAGGAAGGCGGCCAGTACACCGGGGTCGCCGGCCACGAACCCGGAGCGCAGGCCCGGCAGGTTGGAGCGCTTGGACAGGCTGTGGAACACCACGCAGCGTTCGAAGTTCTCCCGCCCCATGGCCGCGGCCGCCTGCAGCAGGCCGGGTGGCGGCCGGTCCTCGTCGAAGTAGATCTCGGAGTAGCATTCGTCGGAGGCGATGACGAAGTCGTGCTCGTCGGCCAGGGCGATGACCCGCTGCAGGTAGTCCAGCGGCATCACCGCGCCGGCGGGGTTGCCCGGGGTGCACAGGTAGAGGAGCTGGCAGCGGTGCCAGACCGCGGCCGGCACCGCGTCCAGATCCGGCAGGTAGCCGGTGGCCGGCGTGGTGTTGAGATACACGGGCTCGGCCCCGGCCAGCAGCGCCGCACCCTCGTAGATCTGGTAGAAGGGGTTGGGCATGAGCACGGCGGCGCCGGCCGTGCGCTCCACCACCGCCTGGGCGAAGGCGAACAGGGCCTCGCGGGTGCCGTTGACCGGCAGCACGTGGCGCGCGGGATCCACGCTGCCGCGGGCCAGGCCGAAGCGCCGCTCGCACCACGCGGCACAGGCGGCACGCAGGCCGTCCTCGCCGCGGGTCAGGGGATAGCGGCCCAGCCCCTCCAGGGCCTCGCGTACCGCGCCGAGCACGAATGCCGGCGGGGCATGGCGCGGCTCGCCGATGGACAGGGCGATGTGCTGCAGGCGGGCCGGCGGGGTCACTCCCTGCCTGAGGGCCAGCAGGCGCTCGAAGGGGTAGGGATGCAGGCGCTGGAGGTCGGGGTTCATGCCGGTGACTGCTTGCGGAGCACGGAAAAGCCGGCATTATACCGGCATGGAATCCCCCGTACTGCACCACGCGAGCGTGCTCGTCGCCGACACGCAGCGGGCGCTGGACTTCTGGCACGGGCTGCTCGGGTTGCCCGTGGCCGACGGGCGGCCCGACCTCGGCTACCCCGGTGCCTGGCTCGAGGCCGGCCCCGGCCTGCAGATACACCTGCTCGAGCTGCCGGATCCCTGTGCCGGGCGGGAACGCCCCGCGCACGGCGGGCGCGACGCCCACGTGGCATTGCGGGTGGCCGATTTCGAGGCCGTGCGCGCGCGCCTCGATGCCGCCGGCGTGCCCTACACCCTGAGCCGCTCCGGCCGCCAGGCCCTGTTCGTGCGCGACCCCGACGGGAACGCGGTGGAACTCATCGGGGCGACGGGCGGTTGAGCCCGACGCCGGCACAGAGCCGGCGCATTCCCGGCTTTCCCGGCCGGACGGGTGATGCCGCCGCCCCGGGAGGTCAGGTCACCGCCTGCTGCAGCGGCTCCACGTCCTCGTCCAGCAGGCGCGCCACTTCGCGCCGCAGGCATGCCTGCTCTTTCTCGTCCAGCGGGCCGCCGCCGGCACCGGTGACGAAGAAGATGTCTTCGGCCCGTTCGCCGTAGGTGGCGATCTTGGCCTTGACCACCCGTACCCGGCAGTGGGCCAGGGCCAGCCCCACCCGCGACAGCAGTCCCGGCCGGTCCAGGGCCACCAGCTCCATCATGGTGCGGGCCTGGCCGCCCGGGTCCGGGCCGAAGCCCAGCTGGGCGGGAAAGCGGAAGTGACGCCGCTGGCGCGGCAGGTGGGGCTCGCCGGCGGGTTCGACCAGGCGGCCCTCGGCCAGCCGGCGGCGCAGGTGATCGCGGATCTCCTGCAGCCGGCGCGCCCCGGCGACGGGCTGGTTGCCGGCATCCAGCACGCGGAAGGTGTCCAGCACGTGGCCGTCGCGGGTGTTGATGACGCGGGCATCCACCACGTTGAGGCCGAGCTGGTCCAGGGCCTGGGCCAGGAGGGCGAAGAGCTCGTCCCGGTCCGGGCCGTAGATGACGATGTCGTTGCCGCCGCGGGTGCCGTGCTCGTCCAGCAGGACCAGGTAGTCGTCTGCTGCCGGCCGGGTGAGGATGGCCTCGGTGTGCCAGGCGATCTCGCCGGGCTCGCAGCGCAGGAAGTAGTCCTCGCCCAGGGTCTCCCACAGGGCCTCGATGTCGGTCGTGGCGAGGTCGGCGGCGGCCAGCCGTTCCAGGGCCTCGGCCCGGGTCTTGGCCGCGGCCTCGGAGGCGATCTCCGGGTTGTGCAGGCCGCGGCGCAGGGCGCGCCGGGTCTTGATGTAGAGCTCGCGCAGCAGGGCATCGCGCCAGGCGTTCCACAGCTCCGGGTTGGTGGCGCGGATGTCCGCCACCGTGAGCAGGTAGAGGTACTCCAGGTGGGTGACATCGCCCACCTGGCGCGCGAAGGCGTTGATCACCTCGGGATCGCTCAGGTCACGGCGCTGGGCGGTGGTGGACATGAGCAGGTGATGGCGCACCAGCCACACCACCAGGTTGGTGTCATAGGCGGGCAGGTCGTGGCGCTGGCAGAACGCGCGCGCGTCCTCGGCGCCCAGCTCGGAGTGGTCGCCGCCACGGCCCTTGGCGATGTCGTGGTAGAGGGCGGCGATGATGAGCAGCTCCTGCTTGGGGATGCGCTGGATGATCTGGCTGCACAGCGGGAATTCGTGGGCGTGCTCCGCCACCGTGAAGCGGCGCAGGTTGCGCACCACGAACAGGGTGTGTTCGTCCACGGTGTAGACGTGGAACAGGTCGTGCTGCATCTGGCCCACGATGTGCCCGAACTCGGGCAGGTAGGCGGCCAGCACGCCGTAGCGGTTCATGCGCCGCAGCTCGTGGGTGACGCCCTCGCGCTGGCGCAGCAGCTCCATGAACAGGCTGCGGCAGGCGAGACTGGCGCGGAAGTCCGGATCGATGAGGTAGCGGTGGTCGCGGATGAGGCGGATGGTGTTGGCGCGCACGCCCTTGAGCTCCGGACGCTGGGCCATGAGCAGGAACACCTCAAGCAGGGCGAAGGGATAGCGGCGGAACACGCCGGGGTCCCTGACCTCGAGGAAGCCGTGGCGCGACTGGAAGCGGCGGTTGATCTCCACCGGGGCGGCGGTGTCGCCGGCATACAGGATCTCCTCCTGGAACAGTTGCAGCAGCATCTCGTTGAGCCGGGACAGCTCCATGACGGTGCGGTAGTACTGCTTCATGAACTGTTCCACCGCCAGGTGCTGCGGGGTGTCGCGGTAGCCGAAGTGCGCCGCCAGGCGCCGCTGCTGGTCGAACAGCAGTCGGTCTTCGCGCCGGCCGGTGAAGACATGGAGGCCGAAGCGGACCTGCCACAGGAAGGCCTGACCCTCCGCCAGCGAACGGAACTCGGTCTCGGTGAGGAAGCCGTGGGTGACCAGCTCGTGGAGCTGGCCGGCGCCGAAGTGGCGCCGGGTCACCCAGCCAATGACCTGGATGTCGCGCAGGCCGCCCGGGCCCTCCTTGACGTTGGGCTCCAGGTTGTAGGCGGTGTCGTTGAACTTGGCGTGGCGCCGCTTCTGCTCCTCCCACTTGGCGGCGAAGAAATCACGGCTGGGCCACAGGTGCTCCGGCCCGCAGGCGGCCTGCTGGCGGGCGAACAGATCCGTGTCGCCGTCGAGCAGGCGCGCCTCCTGGATGTTGGTGGCCACGGTGATGTCTCGCGCCGCCTCGGCCACGCACTCGTCCACCGTGCGCACGCTGTGGCCGGTGTCCAGGCCCATGTCCCACAGGAAGGTGAGAAAGGCCTGCAGGGCCTCGCCGTGTTCCTCGGGGGCGCGGCGGCTCAGGATCATGATGTCCACGTCGGAGGCCGGGTGCAGCTCGCCGCGGCCGTAGCCGCCCACCGCCACCAGGGCCAGCCCGGCGGCGACGGGATCGGGAAAGTGGCGGCGCCATGCGCGGACGATGAACTCGTCCACCACCCGCGCATGGAGCGGCACCAGCTCGGTGGCGGCATGGCCCTCCAGCCAGCGCCGCCTGATGACCTCCCGGGCCCGGCGCAGGGCGTCGCGGAACACCGCCGCGGCATCACCGGCGGCGAGGGCGGAATCCAGGGCCGCCGCGTCGAACAGCTCGCGGTCCAGCGGGGCGGTCATGCCGGCAGGTCGTCTTCGTCCCGCCGCCGGGTGAGGACCTCGTGGCCCTCCGGCGTGACCAGGAGGGTGTGCTCCCACTGGGCCGAGAGGCTGCGGTCCCTGGTGACCACGGTCCAGCCGTCCTTGAGCAGTTTCACCTGGCGCCTGCCGGCGTTGATCATGGGTTCGATGGTGAAGGTCATGCCGGGCTCCAGCACCACGCCGGTGCCGGGCTCGCCGTAGTGCAGGACCTGGGGCTCCTCGTGGAACTCGCGGCCGATGCCGTGGCCGCAGTACTCCCGCACCACGCTGTAGCCGTGCTTCTCCGCGTGCTGCTGGATGGCGTGGCCGATGTCGCCGAGCCGGGCCCCGGGCCGTACCAGGCCGATGCCCACCAGCAGGCACTCGCGCGCCACCCGCACCAGCCGCCGGGCCTGGATGGACGGCTCGCCGACGAAGAACATCTTGCTGGTGTCGCCATGGAAGCCGTCCTTGATCACGGTGATGTCGATGTTGACGATGTCGCCCTTCTTGAGCCGCTTCCCGCCCGGGATGCCGTGGCAGACCACGTGATTGACCGAGGTGCAGATGGACTTGGGAAAGCCGTGGTAGTTCAGCGGCGCCGGGATGGCCTGCTGCACGTTGACGATGTAGTCGTGGCAGATGCGGTCCAGCTCGTCGGTGGTGACGCCGGGGCGCACGTGTTCGCCGATCATCTCCAGCACCTCGGCCGCCAGGCGGCCGGCCACGCGCATCTTCTCGATTTCGTCCGGGCTCTTGATGTGAATGCTCATGTCTCGCGGCGGGCCGGGGGCGGCCGGAAACAGAAACGGGGCCCCAGCGGCCCCGCCCGACCGGTCGGATTGTTGTCGAAGGCCGCTTATGGTATAAAGCGCGCGCGAGTTTCGCAATTGCAACTGCCGGTAAATCCGACGATTTCCGGCTTAATCCACACCCGCGCCGGCACATGTGCCCGGGTGCCCCGAAAAGGGGTCGGCACATGGGGCGACGGGGAGGCCCAACCCGATACAGGAGCACATTCACATGGCTGACGTATCCATGCGCCAGATGCTGGAGGCTGGCGTGCACTTCGGGCATCAGACCCGGTTCTGGAACCCCAGGATGGCCCCCTACATCTTCGGGGAACGCAATAAAATCCACATTATCAACCTGGAAAAGACCCTGCCCCTGTACCAGGAGGCGGTCAACTTCGTGGGCAGCCTGGCGGCCAGGCGCGGAGTCATCCTGTTCGTGGGCACCAAGCGTGCGGCCCAGGAGGTGATCGAGGAGGAGGCCCGGCGCTGCGGCATGCCCTATGTCAACCATCGCTGGCTGGGCGGCATGCTCACCAACTTCAAGACCGTGCGCCAGTCCATCAAGCGGCTCAAGGACCTGGAGGCCATGGCCGAGGACGGCACCTTCGAGCGCCTGGCCAAGAAGGAGGTGCTGCGCCTGCGCCGGGAGATGGCCAAGCTGGAGCGCAGCCTGGGCGGGATCAAGGACATGGAGCGCCTGCCCGACGCGCTGTTCGTCATCGACGTGGGCTACGAGAAGATCGCCGTGGCCGAGGCGCAGAAGCTGGGCATCCCCGTGGTGGGTGTGGTGGACACCAACAACAGCCCGCTGGGGGTGGACTACGTGATTCCCGGCAACGACGACGCCATCCGGGCCATCCGCCTCTACACCCAGGGCATCGCCGACGCCATCATCGAGGGGCGCGCCTCCACCGCCCACCTGACTGCCGGTGAGGCCGACGAATTCGTGGCCGTGGACGAGGAGCCGGCGGCGGAGAAGCCGGTGCGCAAGAAGAAGTCCAAGGCCACGGTGAAGAAGAAGGCCGCCAAGAAGGCGGCCAAGACCGAGGCCGAGGCCGAGACCGCCGAAGCGGCGCCGGCCGAGACCAGGGCCGAGTCGTCCGGGGCGGAGGGCGAGGCCGAGGCGGCCTCCGAGTAACGCGGGCCGGTGCGCCCTCGATGGGAGGGGGCACTGCCCCCTCCTTCTTGGATTGTGGAACCGGACGTTTCCGGTTCCCATCGTCGAATTTTCTGCGAGGACCAGACTCATGGCAATCACTGCTTCGATGGTTAAGGAACTCCGCGAGCGTACCGGCGCCGGCATGATGGAATGCAAGAAGGCGCTGGTGGAGACCGACGGCGATCTCGAAGCCGCCGTGGAGCACCTGCGCAAGTCGGGCCAGGCCAAGGCCGACAAGAAGGCCGGCCGTACCGCGGCCGAGGGCCGCATCGTCATCCGCCAGGACGACCCGGGCCGAACGGCCGTGTTGCTGGAGGTCAACTGCGAAACCGATTTCGTGGCCAAGGACGAGAACTTCACCGCCTTCGCCGAGGCGGTGGCGGACCGCATCCTGAAGGACCGGCCGGCCGACGTGGATGCCCTGCTGGCGCTGCCCATCGACGACAGCGGCAA
>JALUTW010000335.1 GCA_027021685.1 Chromatiales bacterium
AAAGGGCCGCCTGGGGCGGATGGAGGTTGTGGGGCCAAAGAGGAGGATCCTAACCGGCGGTTGGTGCCGACCTTTCAAATCGGCGCGGCTTGGCGTTCCGCAGATCGGATTTCGGGGCGTTGGGGGGTCTTGGTCCGGGAGGTGGAACGGCGGCACAACCGCAGGCCGTTAGGCAAACAAGGAGGACAGGAATGGGGCTACATCATAGGATAACCGTTGATGATATATTTGTTCCGGGTGGGATTCCAGAACACACTTATATTGCGCGTGAGCGGCATAAGCTTGAAAGTCGGTTGCAAATGGCTCTATCAAGGGGTGTAAACAAGCTGATAGTTGTGACCGGCATGACCAAATCAGGTAAAACCGTGTTGGTGAATCGGGTGTTCCCTCGCAATAAAGCAATATGGGTCGATGGAGGAGTAGCCAGTAGCGAGGAAGAGTTCTGGCAATCTATTCTTTTGCAAATGGAAGGTTATACAGGGGTTGAGAGGACTGCTTCAAGGCAAAGCACATATGAAATTAGTGGTGGATTGGAAGGTGAAGGGGGCGTAAGTTGGTTTGCGCGCTTAAAAGGGCTGCTTGCTTCAAGATTTCAACGAAGCAGGCTGGATGCTCAAAGCAAGGTATTAGAAGTCTCCCCCAAGGTTGCGGCATTGAAGTTGCTTCGTGATAAAAGACATCCGCTTGTTATTGATGACTTTCATTACATCGATAGAACCCTTCAAGGGAAAATAATTAGAGCGTTGAAGCCGTTAATCCTTCAGGGCTCTCCTGTTGTATTGATTGCCATTCCCCATCGCCGATATGATGCGGTTAAAGTAGAACGTGAAATGACAGGCCGCATAGAAAATTTACCGATTCCTGCGTGGGATATTGACGAGCTGACAGAAATTCCTCGCAAAGGCTTCTCACTGCTTGGAGTATCTATAAGTGACGAGGTAAGCGAACGACTGGCTCAAGAAGCATTTGGAAGCCCTCACCTAATGCAGGAGTTTTGTCTTAGATTAGCGCAACGTCTTGGCATAGAACAGACTGACCATCAGAGTCAACCAATTACACAGTTGCCTCAAGACTTGTTCGTAGATGTGGCTGAAGGTACAGGACGAGTTGTCTTTGAAAAATTAGCACGTGGTCCACGTCAAAGGTCTGATCGTAAGCAGCGGAAGCTTGTAAGTGGTGGTGAGGCTGATATTTATCGAGTTGTGCTATTGGCAATAGCGCATCTTAAGCCGGGACTTGGTACGATAGAGTACGAGGAGTTGCGCTCCGCTCTCCGTACTATTCTTGACGAGAATATTCCACGGGCTAATGAAGTTACCCGGGTTTTAGAGAAGATGTCTGAAATTGCAGCAAGCGATGAAGCCTCAACTCCTGTGATAGATTGGGAGCGTGATGAGCGCAGGCTTCATATTACTGATCCTTTCTTTGCTTTCTATCTAAAATGGGCACGAGATTTTTGACCCTTAATATTGCCTAACCCTGCGTGCAGCGGACTGGCTTCGCCTCGCTGCGCTCGGCTCCGCCAGCCGCTGACGCTTATCGTTAGGAATGGAGGCGTGGGAGATAGGCGGAAAGAGCAAGGGGAAGCGGGGCGGTCCGGCTTGGGGCGAAGAGCAGCCCTGGGGCGGGAGGGGGAGGGCGGGTTGGCGGGGGCGAAGGGGGGCGGTGGGGCGAAGGCCGGGGGATGGTTTGCGGGCGAATGGAGGTTGGTGGTTCGAGGGTGAGCGGGAGGTGGCCGGCGGGCGGATGGGGGTTAGAGGTTCGGGAGTGAGAGCGACGGCCGTCTG
>JALUTW010000336.1 GCA_027021685.1 Chromatiales bacterium
TCGGTGGCCCTGGCCGACGTGGTGGCCGCGGCCCGCGGGTCGGGCCTGTCGCTGCCGCTGCTGGTGCGCTTTCCCGGCATCCTCCATCACCGGGTGGCGGCGTTGCGCGGGGCCTTCGCCCGGGCCATGGCGGCGGCGGACTACGCCGGCCCCCACGTCGCGGTGTATCCCGTCAAGGTCAACCAGCAGCGGCGGGTGGTGGAGGAGATCCTGGCCGCCGGCGGCGTGGGCCTGGAGGCCGGCTCCAAGCCCGAACTCATGGCGGTGCTGGCCCTGGCCCCGGAGGCCGACGGCATCGTCGTGTGCAACGGCTACAAGGACCGCGAGTACGTGCGCCTCGCCCTCATGGGCCGGGCCCTGGGCCTGCGCACCTTCATCGTGGTGGAAAAGCTCTCGGAGCTGGAGCGGGTGCTGGCCGAGGCGCGCGATCTCGGGATCGAGCCGCTGCTGGGCGTGCGCGTGCGCCTGGCCTCCATCGGCCGCGGCAAGTGGCAGAACACCGGCGGCGAGAAGGCCAAGTTCGGGCTCCAGGCGGAGCAACTGCTGGCGGTGGTGGAGCGCCTGCGGGCCGGGGGCGGTCTCGATACCCTGCGGCTGCTGCACGTGCACATGGGCTCGCAGATCGCCAACATCCGCGACATCCAGCGCGGCCTGCGCGAGTGCGCCCGCTACTATGCCGAGCTGCGCCGCCTGGGCGCGCCGGTGGAGTGGGTGGACGTGGGCGGCGGCCTGTCGGTGGACTACGAGGGCACCCGCTCGCGGCGCGAGTACTCCATGAACTACACGGTGCAGGAATACGCCAACAACGTGGTCCAGGCCCTGGCCGAGACCTGCGCCCAGGCCGGCCTGCCGCAGCCCGGCATTCTCACCGAGTCGGGCCGGGCCATGACCGCCCATCACGCGGTGCTGGTGACCGAGGTGGTGGACATCGAACACATCGACGGCACCCCGCCGCCGCCGCCGGCGGCGGACGATCCCCCGCAGCTTCGCAATCTGCACGCGGAGCTGGCGGCGCTGGAGGCCGGCGGCGAGCGCTCGCCGGTGGAGGCGTTCCACGACGCCGCCCACTGGCTGGCCGAGGTCCAGGCCATGTACGTGCACGGCGTGGCCGACCTCGACCAGCGCGCCCGGGCCGAGCGCTGCTACCAGGCCATATGCCGCCGGGTGCAGGCGCGCCTGGATCCGGCCGCTGCCGCCCACCGAGAGGTGCTGGACGAGCTCAACGAGAAGCTGGCCGACAAGTACTTCTGCAACTTTTCCCTGTTCCAGTCCCTGCCCGACGTGTGGGCCATCGACCAGATCTTTCCCGTCGTGCCCCTGGCCCGGCTCGACGAGCGCCCGGACCGGCGGGCCGTGATCGAGGACCTCACCTGCGACTCCGACGGGCGCATCGATCACTACGTGGACCGCGCCGGGGTGGAAAGCACCCTGCCGGTGCACGCCCCGCGCACGGGGGAGCGCTACCTGCTGGGCATGTTCCTGGTGGGGGCCTACCAGGAGATCCTGGGCGACATGCACAACCTGTTCGGCGACACCCACTCGGTGCACGTGGCGGTGGAGGGCGAAGACCGCTTCCGCCTGGAGGAGCCCCTGCACGGCGACAGCGTGGCCCACGTGCTGGAACTGGTGCACTTCGACCCCGAGGAGCTGCGCCGGCGCATCCGCGACCGGGCGGCCGCCGCCGGCCTGCCCGGGGACGCCGCCGCCCGTTACCTGGCGGAGCTGGAGGCCGGGCTGGCCGGCTACACCTACCTGGAGGACTGACAGGGCGCCGGGAAAGGCCGCCCGGCCTGCGGGGCTGCGAACCGGGTCGTTTCCGCCGCCGCCGGGGGCTGCGTATAATCGGCCCAGCCTTCGCACCGGGAGCCGTCCATGAACAAGCCGCTGCTCATCCTGTTCTGCTGCCTGCTGGCGCTGCCCCTGGCAGCGGCCGAGGGGCCCGGGCCGTGGTACGGCGGCGTGGGTCTGGGGGCGGGGGACGCCGACGTGTCGCCGGCCGATTTCGATGACGGCAGTCTCACCGCGGGCAGCATCAAGACCAGCGGCATGACCCGCAGCTTTTTCGTCGGCCATCCGCTGCCCGTCTCCGGCCTGCCCTTTGCGCTGGCGGCCGAAGGCGGCTTCATCCAGTTCAACAAGCCGGAGCTGCGCGCCACCAGCGACGGCACCGGCACCCTGTGGGGCACGGGCGCGGTGGCCAGCCGCGGCGAGGCCGACGGCATCTTCGCCGCCGCCGTGGCCCGCTATCCGGTGGGTGGTGGTTTCGATGCGCTGGCCCGGCTGGGACTGCTGCTGTGGGACAGCGACCAGTCCCTGGACAATGCCGTGGGCCGCTCCGGCGGACCGGTGCTGCCCACCCACACCCGCAGCGAGGACGGGGCAGACTTCTTTTTCGGGCTGGGCGGGGAGTACCGCTTCATGGGCCGCTTCGCCGCGCGCCTGGCCTGGACCCGCTACGGCCTGGCCTACGCCACCACCGGTGACGTGGACATCGACGTGATCAACCTGAGTGTGATGGCCTGGTTCTGAAGGAGGTCACCATGAGCAGCATCAAGGTGGAACGCCAGGTGGACGACAGCCGCATCGAGAGCCTGGGCGTGAAGGACTGGCCGGTGTGGACCAGGGAGATCTCCCGCTTCCCCTGGACCTACGACGAGACCGAGACCTGCTACTTCCTGGAAGGCGACGTCATCGTCACGCCCGAGGGCGGCGAGCCGGTCCAGATGGGCAAGGGCGACCTGGTCACCTTCCCCAAGGGCATGTCCTGCGAGTGGGACATCCGCAGCCCCGTGCGCAAGCACTACCGCTTCGGGGACTGAATTCAGAGGACAGAGGACAGAGGACAGAGGACGGAGGACGGAGGACGGAGGACGGAGGACGGAGGACAGCGGGCGGAGGGCGCTGGCCGGGACCCAACCCCCAGCCCCCAGCAGCCAGCGGCCAGAACCCAGCCCCTTTACTGCTTGAGCTTGAGAACGATGGGCTGGATGCCCCGCTTCTGGAGGCGGGCGCGGGCTTGGTCTTACCGACGGCCACAGGGACCCGGCACAGGTGTTGCGTGTTGCGCAACGTGCTATAATCGAAACGGTGATTCGCTCGTTCAGGCACAAGGGACTGCGCCGCTTTTTCGAGTCAGGCAGCACGGCGGGAATCCGGGCCGCCCATGCGCCGCGGCTGAGAATGATCCTGGCGGCCCTGGACTCGGCCCATGTCATCGGCGATATGAGGATCCCCGGCTTCGGGTTGCATCCCTTGAAAGGAAAGCGCCGGGGGACGTGGTCGGTCTGGGTGAGCGGCAACTGGCGGATCACGTTCCGGTTTGAAAACGGCAACGCCCACGACGTGGACTACGAGGACTATCACTGATGGCCATGCACAACCCCCCGCATCCCGGTGAATTCATCCATCAGGTCTACATGGAACCAGCCGGCCTCAGCGTGCGCAGGGTGGCCGAGGCGCTGCGGGTGGCTCCCTCCACGTTCAATCGCCTGATCCGGGGCAAGAGCCGCGTCACCCCGGAAATGGCGTTGCGCCTGTCCAGGGTATTCGGGCGTTCACCGGAGAGCTGGCTGGCGATGCAGGATGCCTACGATTTGTGGGTGGCGCGGCGGACCGTCGCCGTGGACGATCTGCAGCCTCTGGACATGGGCGCCGCCTGATGACTGCACGCCGACCCGGCTCGAGCAGCCCCCGGAACCCGGCCCCCTTTACTGCTTGAGCTTGAGAACGATGGGCTGGATGCCCCGCTTCTGGAGGCGGGCGCGGGCGCGGTCCAGCTTGCGCAGGCTGTCGAAGGGGCCCACCCGCACCTGGTGCCAGGTGCCGCGGCCCTCGATGGTGACCTTCTGGATGCGGGCGGTGAGCCCCAGCAGGGCCACGGTGGCCTTGAGCCGGTCGGCCTTGGCGTAGTCGCGGAACGATCCCGCCTGCAGCATGTAGCGCACCGGCTTGCGCGGCGCGGCCCGCTTGCGCTCTTCCTCCAGCTCGGCGTCGGAGACGGTGACCTCGAGCTGCGGCAGCACCACGTAGAAGTCCAGCTCCGGCTCCGGTTCGGCCCCGGCGCGGCTTGCGGTTTTCTCCCGGGCCTTGCGCGCCACCTCCGCCGCCGCCCGCCGGGCTTTTGTCTCCAGCGAGCGCTTCATCTCGCCCAGGCTGGGGGTGGGAGGCTCGGGTTGCTTGTCCAGCCACACCAGGAAGGCCACGAACAGCCCCACCGCCAGGCCGCCCAGGCCCCACAGCCAGCCGGGCAGGGGCTTGTGGCGGGAAGAACCGTTGCGGGCGTAGTCGCGGGGCATGGCGGGGATTGTACCGCCGTCACATGCGTTCGGGGGCCGAGACCCCCAGCAGGCCCAGGCCGTTGGCCAGCACCTGGCGCGCGGCGTCGATGAGGGCCAGGCGCGCATCGCGCAGGACGTCGTCGTCCACGATGAAGGTGTGGGCGTTGTAATAGGTATGGAACGCGGTGGCCAGCTCGCGCAGGTACTGGGCGAGCTGGTGCGGCTCGTGTTGCAGGGCGGCCGACTCCACCACCTCGGGGAAGCGGGACAGCTCCCGCAACAGGTCCATCTCGTGGCTCTCGGTGAGCCGGTCCAGCGCCGCCAGGCCCCGCTCGCGGTCGTGGGCCAGGCCCTTTTCCTCGAGCTGCCGGAACACCGAGCACACCCGGGCGTGGGCGTACTGGACGTAGTACACCGGATTGTCATTGCTCTGCCTGCGCGCCAGGTCGAGGTCGAAGTCCAGGTGCTGCTCGCACTTGCGCATGACGTAGAAGAAGCGCGCGGCGTCGGTGCCCACCTCCTTGCGCAGCTGGCGCAGGGTGACGAACTCGCCGGAGCGGGTGGACATCTGCACCTTCTGCCCGCCGCGGTAGAGCACGGCGAACTGCACCAGCAGGACGTCGAGGCGGCCGGGGTCGTCGCCCAGGGCCTTGAGCGCGGCCTTCACCCGCGGCACGTAGCCGTGATGGTCGGCGCCCCACACGTCGATGACCCGCTCGAAGCCGCGCTCCAGCTTGTTCATGTGGTAGGCGATGTCGGAAGCGAAGTAGGTGGTCTGGCCGTTCTCCCGCACCAGCACCCGGTCCTTCTCGTCGCCGAAATCGGAGGAGCGGAACCAGATGGCGCCGTCCTTCTCGTAGGTGTGGCCCGCCTTCTGCAGCCGTTCGATGGCCTTGAGCACCGCGCCGCTGTCCACAAGCGCCCGCTCCGAGAACCACTCGTCGTAGATCACCCCAAACTGCTCCAGGTCCTCGCGGATGTCGTCGAGGATGTAGTTGAGCGCCACGTCGAACACCAGACGGTACTGGTCGTCCCGCAGCAGGGTGCGGGCGCGGCCGATGAGGGCGTCGATGTGCGCCTCCTTGTCGCCGGCGGGGGCGTCGGGCGGGAGCCCGCGGGCCACCTCGTCCCAGGGCTTGCGCATGGCCTCGCCGTTCTCGCGGTGCAGGGCGGCGGCGATGTCCCACACGTAGTCGCCCTGGTAGCCGTTCTCGGGGAACGCCACCTCCTCGCCGCACAGCTCCAGGTAGCGCAGCCACACGCTGGTGGCGAGGATGTCCATCTGCCGCCCGGCGTCGTTGACGTAGTACTCGCGGTGGACCTCGTAGCCCACGGCCGAGAGCAGGTCGGCCACGGTGGCACCGTAGGCTGCGCCGCGACCGTGGCCCACGTGCAGGGGACCGGTGGGATTGGCCGAGACGAACTCCACCTGGATCCGGCGCCCGCCGCCCAGCTCCGAGCGGCCGTAATAACGGCCCGCTTCCAGCACCTCCCGCACCACGGCCTGGAAGGCGGCGGGCGCGAGGAAGAAGTTGAGAAAGCCGGGCCCGGCCACCTCCACCCTCTCCACCTCGGGGGCCGCGGGCAGGGCCGCGGCCAGGGCCTCGGCCAGTTCCCGCGGCTTGCGCCCGGCCGGTTTGGCCAGCATGAGGGCGAGATTGGTGGCAAAGTCGCCATGGCCGGGATCGCGCGCGCGTTCCACCTGGATCCGCCCCGGGACCTCGGGGATCACCCCGTCGCGGTGGAGTCGTTCCAGGGCTTCGCGCAGGAGGAGCTTGAGGCGGGCTTTCATGCTGGCGGCCGTGTCGGACTTCAGTGATGTTGTTGTATCCGAACCGACAGCAGGGCCGCGGTTCGCCGGCGCATTATAGCGAAAAGAGGCTGGGGACTAGCTGCTGGCGGCTGGGCATGTTCAATTGGCCGGTCCAGCCCCCAGCCCCCAGCACCCAGCCCCCAGCACCCAGCACCCTTAAAACATCTCCTGCGGATCCACGTCCACCGACCAGCGCACGCGGCGGGCGGCGGGTTCCGCTTCCAGTTCCGGGAGCAGCGCGTCCAGCAGGCGCTGCAGTGGCCCGCGCCGGGACGACTGTAGCAGGAGCTGGGCCCGCCAGCGCCCGGCGCGGCGCTCCATGGGGGCCGGCACCGGCCCCATGACCGTGACCTCCGGCCCGGCCGGCGCCGCCAGTTCCGCGGCCCGGGCCAGGAACGCCGCCGGCGCCTCGCGGGCGGCGGCCTCGGCCCGCAGCAGCACCAGGCAGGCGTAGGGCGGCAGGCCGGCGGCGCGCCGCTCCTCCATGAGCCGGCGGGCGAAGGCGGCGTAGCCCTCGGAGATGAGGGCCTGCAGCAGGGGGTGGTCGGGATGATGGGTCTGGATGAGCACCTCGCCCGGATGCTCGCCGCGGCCGGCGCGGCCCGCCACCTGGAGGATGAGCTGGGCCATGCGCTCGGGGCCCCGGAAGTCCGTGCTGAACAGGCCCTGGTCGGCGTCCACCACCCCCACCAGGGTCACGTTGGGAAAGTGATGGCCCTTGGCCAGCATCTGCGTGCCCAGCAGGATCCGGCCGCGGCCGGCGCGCGCGCGCTCCAGTGCGGCCTCCAGCGCCCCGCGGCGGCGGGTGCTGTCGCGGTCGATGCGCACCACCTCGTGGCCGGGGAACAGCGCCGCCAGTTGTTCCTCGATGCGCTGGGTGCCGGCGCCCAGGGCCAGCAGCTCGCCCGCGCCGCAGGCCGGGCAGGCGGCGGGGGCGGGCCGCTCGGTGCCGCAGTGGTGGCAGCGCAGGCGGGCCTCGCGCCGGTGCAGGGTGAGGTGGGTGTCGCAGCGGGGGCAGTCGGCCTGCCAGCCGCAGGCGTGGCACATGAGCACCGGGGCGAACCCGCGCCGGTTGAGAAACAGCAGCACCTGCCGGCCCGCAGCCAGGTGGCGCGCCGCGGCCTGGCGCAGGCGCGGGGCCAGGTGGGCGTCCAGCGGCTGGTTGCGCAGGTCCACCAGCTCCAGCCGGGGCGGGCGCGCGGCGCCGGCCCGCTCCGGCAGTTCCAGCCTCCGTGCCCGGCCCTGCTCCGCCAGGGCCAGCATCTCCAGCGAAGGCGTACCCGAGCCCAGCACCACGGGGACGCCGGCCCGGGCCGCGCGCAGGATGGCCAGGTCCCGCGCAGAATAGCGGAAGCCCTCCTGCTGCTTGAGGGCGGGGTCGTGCTCCTCGTCCACCACCACCAGGCCGGGGCGGGCCAGGGGCGTGAACACCGCCGAACGGGTGCCGATGATCACCGGCAGCCGGCCCTCGCCCGCGGCCAGCCACGCGGCCAGCCGCTCCCCGTCGGCCATGCCCGAGTGGAGCACGCCCACCGCCACGCCCAGGCGGCGGCGGAAGCGGTCCACGAGCTGCGGGGTGAGCCCGATCTCCGGCACCAGCACCAGGGCCTGGCGGCCGGCGGCCAGCACCGCCTGCACCAGGTGCAGGTAGACCTCGGTCTTGCCCGAGCCGGTGACCCCGTGCAGGAGAAAGGTCTCGTGGCGGTCCAGCGCGGCGCACACGGCGTCCACCGCCGCGGCCTGCGCGGCGTTGAGTGCCGGCCCGGGCTCGGGCGGGCCGGCCGGCTCCGGGGCCGGCGCACCCGCCCGCTCCACCAGGCCCTTCTGTTCGAGGCGCAGCAGCGCCTCGCGCCAGCGTGCGCGGCCGCCGTCCTCCTCCGCCAGGGCGGTGGCGGTGAGGGGCCGGCCGGCCTCCCGCAGGCGCGCCAGGACCGCGGCCTGGCGCGGGGCGCGCGCGGCCAGCGAAGCGGGATCGGCCTCGCGCCCGGCGGCGGTGAGACTCCAGGCCGGCTCGCCCGGCGTGTGGGCATCGCGGCCGCCGCGCAGCAGGCCGGGAATGGCGTGCTGGAACGCCTCCCCCGGCGGATGCCGGTAGTAGCGCGCCGCCCACGACACCAGGGCCAGGGTGTCTTCCGGCAGCAGGGGCTGTTCATCCAGCACCCGGGCCACGGGCTTGAGGCGCGCCGTGTCCACGCCGGG
>JALUTW010000337.1 GCA_027021685.1 Chromatiales bacterium
GATGTAGCGGTTCATGAGGCTCTGGATGGGGGAATGCAGCCGCGGATGGGCCAGGCGCTTGATCTGGTAGACGTAGTCGGCCGCCACCAGCTCGCGGGTCCCGGTGCGGGGCAGGTCGGACAGGGTTCGCACGCCGGCCAGGGCCACCTCGTCCAGGTCGTGGTAGAGGTAGTGCCCGTCGCCATCGCGGGCGAAGGCCGGATGCGGCTGATAGCGGATGCCGGGGCGGATGCGGATCTCGTACACGCTGGTGGCGATGGCCTCGGCCGGGGCATCCTCCGGCAACGGCCGCCCCCGGGCATCGTAGTAATGCACCGCGGGCATGGCCGCCGCGGTGAGCGGCTCCAGCGTGTAGGGCCGCTTGAGAAAGTGGTACTGCAGCGGCGGCTCGTAGATCTGGCCGATGAACTGGTACTCGTTGGAGCTGTAGGACCGCACCGGGTCCAGGTGCCTGGGCCGGCCGGAGAAAGCCGAGTACAGGATGTTGGCCCCCCGCTGCTCGGGCGGGTAGGGATTGTTCCACGGCTGCGGCCCGCAGGCGGCCAGCGACAGGATCGCCGCCAGGATCGCAGCCACGCGCCGGGGCCCGGTGGGGTTTTCGCCTTGTGCCGGTGCGGGTATCATAACGACCGCGTCAGCCTACCCGATAAGGCCGCCGGACAACAACGGCACCGCAACGGCCCTGGCGCAGCAAGACCAAGGACAACAAAAGGAAACACCGCCATGGGATTCCTGGACGGCAAACGCGCCCTCATCGTCGGGCTGGCCAGCAACCGCTCCATCGCCTGGGGCATCGCCCGGGCCATGCGCCGGGAGGGGGCCGAGCTGGCCTTCACCTACCAGAACGAAAAGCTGGAGGACCGGGTGGCCAAGATGGCCGCCGAGTGCGACTCCGACATCGTGGTCCCCTGCGACGTCTCCAGCGACGAGGCCATCGAGGCCGTGTTCGAGCGCCTGGACGACTACTGGGACGGGCTGGACATCATCGTCCACTCGGTGGCCTTCGCCCCGCGCGAGGCCCTGGAGGGCGACTTCCTGGACAGCGTCACGCGCGAGAGCTTCCGCATCGCCCACGAGATCAGCTCCTACAGCTTCGCCGCCCTGGCCAAGGCCGGCTGCAACATGATGGAGGGCCGCGACGGCGCCCTGCTCACCCTCAGCTACCTGGGCGCCGAGCGGGCCATGCCCAACTACAACGTCATGGGCCTGGCCAAGGCCAGCCTGGAGGCCAATGTCCGCTACATGGCCCACAGCCTGGGGCCCGACGGCATCCGGGTCAATGCCATCTCGGCCGGTCCCATCAAGACCCTGGCCGCCGCCGGCATCTCCAATTTCCGCAAGATGCTCGACGAGGTGGAGCGCACCGCCCCGCTGCGGCGCAACGTCACCATCGAGGACGTGGGCAACGTGGCGGCCTTCCTCTGCTCAGACCTGGCCGCCGGCGTCACCGGCGAGGTGGTGTACGTGGACGCCGGCTACAACATCATGGGCATGCGGCCGCTGGAGGCCGACAACGGCTGACGGCAGCGGCATCCGGTGCGATCACTGGCGTGCTCGCACCCTACGGTGCTCCTGCACCGAACAAGCTCCGTAGGAGCACCACCCCCGGCGCGAATCCCCAACGCGATGGTCATCCCTTGCGCCGCAAAAAACCTTCAACGAAAAGGCGCAGAGGCGCAAAGATACTGTGTCGCCTGTCAAGAGGCCATGGCCTTTTTTGGGTCGAAGGGCATGCCGCTGTGAATGACTCCGAATGCGATATGGAT
>JALUTW010000338.1 GCA_027021685.1 Chromatiales bacterium
GCCTGGGTGTGGGTCCCCGGACGCCACGTCCTCGCGCCGCGGCCCGGGGCGCGCTGGGTGCCCGGTCACTGGGTGCGCCGCCGCGGCGGCTGGGTCTGGGTGCCCGGCCACTGGGCCCGGCGCTAGCAGGAGGTTGAAAACAGCCTGGTCGCACCGGCCGCCCCATGGGCTATCATTCATTGCGCACACCGCCGCAGCAGGGAAAACCGGAGCCGGATCACCCCGGCACCGGCACCGCGGTGGTTCAATGGAACCTGGACCCCCACCGGCCTGAAAGGAGGCATCCATGGCTGACACCCTCGACACCGCCCGCGCCGCCCTGCGCGCCCATTGCGACGAGCTCCTGGCCCGGCCCAACGTGGTGGCCGCCGGCATCGGCTACAAGGTGAGCGGCGGGCAGGAAACCCGAACCCTGTCCGTGGTCTGTTCGGTCACCCGCAAGCGCCCGGTGGCCGAGCTGGCCGCGGCCGAGCTGGTCCCGGCCCAGGTGGAGGGCGTGCCCACCGACGTCGTCGAGACCGGTCCCATCCGGGCGCTGGGCACCCATACCTCGCGCCAGCGGCCGGCCCCCGGCGGCGCGTCCATCGGTCACCGCGACATCACCGCCGGCACCCTGGGCTGCGTCGTGCGCCGCGATGGACAGCGTTACATCCTCTCCAACAACCACGTGCTGGCGGACAGCAACGCGGCGCAACCGGGCGATCCCATTCTCCAGCCCGGACCCGTGGACGGCGGCCGCCTGCCGGAGGACCGCATCGCCGAGCTCACGGAGTTCGTGCCCATCCGGTTTCCCGGCGAACCCAGCGCCTGCGGCGCGGCGCGGCGCATGGCCTCGGTGATGAACGCCTGCGCCCGCCTCCTGGGCAGCCGCACCCGGTTCCAGGCCGTGCACGAACAGGTCGAGGCCAACCTGGTGGACGCCGCCATCGCCCGGCCCCTCGACGACGAAGACGTGAGCGACGAGATCCTGGACATCGGCCGGCTCAGCGGCACGGGCCGGGCCGAGCTGGGCATGGCAGTGAAGAAGAGCGGGCGCACCACCGGGTTCACCGAGGGCGTCATCCGGCAGGTGGACGTGACCGTGCGGGTGCAGTACGGCGGCGGACGCACCGCCACCTTCACCGACCAGCTCATGGCCAGCCCCATGAGCCGGGGCGGCGACAGCGGCTCGGCGGTGGTGGACCGCGACAACCGGCTGGTGGGGCTGCTGTTTGCGGGCAGCGAGCAAAGCACTATCATCAACCGCATCGAACACGTCTTCACCGCCCTGCGCGTGGGCCTGTGACCGGGATGATCCCCGCCCTGCTCCTGCTGGCCCTCGCCGCCGGCGCCCCCGTGGAGGAAGAACCCGCCATGGCGCCCCAGCGTCCCGCCATCGAGGAAGTCAAGGCACGCCACGCCGAGGCGCTGCTGGCCCGGCCCGGCGTGGTGTCGGTGGGCATCGGCCTGGATGAGGCCGGCCGCCCGGCCATCATCGTGGGCGTGGAACGGGAGGACGCCGCCGCGGCCCTGCCCCGCACCCTCGAAGGCCACCCCGTGCGGGTCCAGGTGGTGGGCCCGGTGCGGGCCCAGTAGCAGGCCGGGCTGAGCCCTTGCGGTTCCGGTGGAACCGCGCGGCAGCGAAAAATCCCCCCTTCCCCGCCCGGTGCTGCTATACTCCCCGCCCACGCGGCACGACGACGGTCCGTGCCCCTTTCGCGGCCTCTCTCCGGACAGCCCCCGAAAACAAGTATCCGCGCCTCCCCTGGACCGTT
>JALUTW010000339.1 GCA_027021685.1 Chromatiales bacterium
CCGTGCCGACGGCCTGTTCGCCTACCATCTGGCGGTGGTGGTGGACGATGCGGCCCAGGGGGTGACCCAGGTGGTGCGCGGGGCGGATCTCCTCGGCTGCACCCCGGCCCAGATCCGGCTGCAGAACCTGCTGGGCCTGCCGGTGCCGGCCTATGTCCACCTGCCGGTGGCCGTCAACGCCGCCGGCGAGAAGCTGAGCAAGCAGACCGGGGCCCGCCCCGTGGACACCGCCCGCCCGGGCGCGGTGCTGGTGCAGGCGCTGGACTTTCTCGGCCAGGATCCGCCGGCGGAGCTGGCCGCGGCCCCGGCCGCGGAAGTGCTGGCCTGGGCCCTGGCGCACTGGGACCCGGCCCGGGTCCCGCGCACGGCCGCCGCCCCTGCCCCCGGTTAAATCTTCGCTTCCGGGCGGCCGATACCCCCAAGGCCGCGGCGTGAACCCGGACACCGCTTGCCGTTACAATACCCGCAACATGACCGGATGCCCGTTTCCATGACCCAGCCCCGCCAGGCAGACTCGCCTTTCGTCCAGGCCTTCCGGGGCAGCTTCACCTCGGCCCTGCGCTGGCCCCAGCTCGATGCCCTGTGGGATCGGGTGCGGGAACAGGCGGACCGCGGCTGGTATCTCTATGCCGTGGGCGAGCCGCCGCCGGATGCCCCTGCCGATGCCGACAGCGTCCGCTGCTTCGTCGACGAGCTGGACGCCCTGCTGCGAGCGGAACACCAGGAGGATTACTGCGGGATCGTCTATGCCGACGACCTGGACGATCCGACATTTATAAAAGTATACGACCCCAACAACCTGGGCATGGTCTGCGGCTCCAGCGGCGGCCCGCCCCCACTGCCCGGCTGGATCCTGTCCCTGCTGCCGCCCGAGGACCTCTCGCACGGCATCCCGCTGCCGGGCGGCCGCCGCCGCTGGTGGCGCCGCATCCTGGGACGCTGAACCCTCGTCATGACGGAGTACACGGAACACAAGGACGTCGACGCGCCGGTGGAGGTGTTCGAGAAGAACGCCTTCGACGAGTACGCCAACTTCCTGGTGCACTCGGACCTGGAGAAGGCCCGCATCTTCCGCGACATCCGCAAGGCCGGCACCATGGTCACCATGTATTTCGCCGGTGGCAGCGATTTCATCCTCACCACCGTGCTGTGCGTGGACCTGGACCGGCGCGTGGTGGCCTTCGAGCTGGGACCGGACCCCGCCCGCAACCGCCGCCTGATGGAATCGGGCAGGGTCACCGGGGTCACCACCCACAACCAGGTCAAGGTGCAGTTCATCTGCGATTCCATCAAGAGCTGCCGCTACCAGGGCGAAGAAGCCCTGTGCTGCGAGTTTCCCGACCGCATGCTGCGCCTGCAGCGGCGCGAGACCTATCGCCAGACCGTGCCCAAGGGCATGCGCATCGTCTGCAACCTGCGGCTGGAGGACGGGCGCCTGCTGGACCTGGACCTGGTGGACATCAGCTCCGGTGGCCTGTGCCTGGCCGACGAGACCGGGCGCCTGGACCTGCCGCCCACCACCCTGATCCCGCGCTGCACCGTGGTCATTCCCGAGCACGGCACCATCGAGACCACGCTGGAGGTGCGCAACCGCCACCGGGTGACCCTGCTCAGCGGCAAGGAGATCCAGCACATCGGCTGCCGCTTCGTGACCCTGCCGGCGCGCATGAACGCCGTCATCCAGCGCTTCATCGTCGCCGTGGATCGGGAGCGGCGCCGCTTCTCCACCGGCCGATCCTGACCGGGCCCCGT
>JALUTW010000340.1 GCA_027021685.1 Chromatiales bacterium
GCACGAACTCCGGATTCTGCAGCTCCACCCGCCGGTAGGCCTTGAGCGCGGCCCGGAAGTCCCCGGCGTGGCGCTCCAGCTCGCCCTCCAGCAGGCTGGCCCGGACACAGCGCGGGTCGGCGCCCAGGGCCCGCTTGAGCAGGCGCTGGGCCCGGCCCGGTTCGCCCTGGCGGATCTCCTGCTCGGCCAGCTCGCAGTAGTACTGGGCGATGCGCGCGGCCATGGGTTCGCCGCTGCGCGTGCCCAGCTTGCGCGCGACGTCGATGGCCTTCTCCCAGTCCTTTTCCTGTTCGTAGATGTCCAGCAGGCAGCGCAGGGCGGGCTCGGTGTGGGCGCCGCGGTCGATGAGCTCGGAGAACAGGGCCTCGGCCCGGTCCAGCAGGCCGGCACGCAGGTAGTCCTGGCCCAGCTCGTACAGGGCCTGGGCCCGCTGGCCCCCGGTGAGGGTGGGCCGGGCGATGAGATTCTGGTGGATGCGGATGGCGCGGTCCACTTCCCCGCGGCGGCGGAACAGGCTGCCCAGGGCCAGGTGGGTCTCCACCGTCTCCGGGTTCACCTCCAGCATCTCGATGAAGACCTCGATGGCCTTGTCCGGCTGCTCGTTGAGCAGGTAGTTGATGCCCTTGAGGTAGTCGGCCGGGATCTCGGGGGCCGCCACCGGCCCGCCGCCGGTGCGGCCGCGCCGGCCCAGCCACCAGCCCGAGAGGGCGGCCACGGGCAGCAGCAGGAACAGCAGCTCCAGTCCCATTCAGTGCCGGTCCTTGATGGGGATGGCGCGCAGGTTGGCCACCTCCTTCTCCGCCAGGGCCACCTTCTGGCGCAGGCGCGCCGCCTCGTGCCGGGCCCGCACCACCATGCCCAGCGCCGCCAGCAGGCCCAGGCCGGCACCCGCGGCCAGGGCCAGCACCAGCAGCAGCGAGAGGGGCGCCTCCAGCGTGCCGAGATAGTAATTGAACTCCACCGGCCGGGCGTTGAGCACCGCGAACACGATGCCCAGGATGGCCACCGCCAGCAGCACCACGAAGGCAATCACTCGTTTCATCTTCGGTCTCTCCCTGGCCGGCCCGCGCCGCCGGCTTCCGCCCGCCCACCCTACCGCAAGCCCGGCGGGACGCACAAACGAAAACGGCATGCGCGGCGCGGGCCGGGCATGCCGTGGGCAAGACGGAGCCGGAAATCAGTTGGCCTGGATGGGCACCCGCAGGCGGCTGGCATTGACCCGCTCGCGCAGCTCCTTGCCCGGCTTGAAATGGGGCACATACTTGGCGCTGAGGTCCACCGAGTCGCCGGTCTTGGGATTGCGCCCGGTGCGCGGCGGGCGGTAATGAAGCGAGAAGCTGCCGAAGCCCCGGATCTCGATCCGCTCGCCGTTGGCCAGGCTCTGCGCCATGTGCTCCAGCATGGTCTTGACCGCCAGCTCCACGTCCTTGTAGGCCAGCTGGGTCTGCTTGCGCGCAAGCACTTCGATGAGTTCCGATTTTGTCATTGTTGTCGCCCCAAGTCTCGCGGGCGCGGGGGGACCGCCGCGCCCGGACTGCCCTCAGTCGTCGCCGCCGCCTTCCATCTGCTCCTTGAGCAGATCCCCCAGGGTGGTGGTGGCAGGCTCTGCGCTGCGGTTGTAGTCCTTGATCGCCTCTTTTTCTTCCTGCGTGTCCTTGGCCTTGATGGACAGGGAGATGGTGCGGCTCTTGCGATCCACACCCATGAACTTGGCCTCCACCTCGTCCCCCACGTTGAGGATGGAGCGCGCGTCCTCGACCCGGTCGCGCGAGATCTCGGAGGCCCGCAGGTAGCCCTCGACGCCGTCGCCGAGATCGATCACGGCGCCCTTGGCGTCAACCTCCTTGACCGTGCCCTTGACGATGCTGCCCTTGGCGTGCTCGGCGACGAAGTTGGCGAAGGGGTCCTTGTCCAGCTGCTTGATGCCCAGCGAGATGCGCTCGCGCTCGGGATCCACGGCCAGCACCACGGCCTCCACCTCGTCGCCCTTCTTGTAGTTGCGCACCGCCTCCTCGCCGGGGATGTTCCAGGACAGGTCGGACAGGTGGACCAGGCCGTCGATGCCGCCCTCCAGCCCGATGAAGATGCCGAAGTCGGTGATGGACTTGATGACGCCCTTGACCTTGTCGCCCTTGTTGTGGGTGGCGGCGAACTCCTCCCACGGGTTGGGCTGGCACTGCTTCATGCCCAGCGAGATGCGGCGGCGCTCCTCGTCGATGTCCAGCACCATGACCTCCACCTCGTCGCCCAGGGAGACGACCTTGCTCGGGTGGATGTTCTTGTTGGTCCAGTCCATCTCGGAGACGTGGACCAGGCCCTCGACGCCCTCCTCGATCTCCACGAAGCAGCCGTAGTCGGCGATGTTGGTGACCTTGCCGAACAGGCGCGTGCCCTCCGGGTAGCGGCGGGCGATGTCCACCCACGGGTCCTCGCCCAGCTGCTTGAGACCGAGGGAGACGCGCATGCGCTCCTTCTCGAACTTGAGCACCTTGACCTCGATCTCGTCGCCGACGTTGACCACCTCCGAGGGGTGCTTGACCCGCTTCCAGGCCATGTCGGTGATGTGCAGCAGGCCGTCGATGCCGCCCAGGTCGACGAAGGCGCCGTAGTCGGTGAGGTTCTTGACGATGCCCTTGACCACCGCGCCCTCCTGCATCTGGGCCAGCAGGGCCTCGCGCTCCTCGCTGGTCTCGGCCTCGACCACGGCGCGGCGGGACACCACCACGTTGTTGCGGCGGCGGTCCAGCTTGATGACCTTGAACTCGAGTTCCTTGCCTTCCAGGTAGGAGGTGTCCCGCACCGGGCGCACGTCCACCAGCGAGCCGGGCAGGAAGGCGCGCACGCCGTCCAGCTCCACGGTGAAGCCGCCCTTGACCTTGTCCACGATCATGCCCTTGACGGTCTCGCCCTTCTCGAAGGCCTCTTCCAGGCGCTTCCAGGTCTCGGCCCGCTTGGCCTTTTCGCGCGACAGGCGGGTTTCGCCGAAGCCGTCCTCGACCGCGTCGAGGGCCACTTCCACCTCGTCGCCGACCTTGACGTTGATCTCACCGTTCTCGTCGGTGAACTGCTCGATGGGGATGACGCCCTCGGACTTGAGGCCGGCATTGACGACGACCACGTCGTCGTTGACCGCGACCACGGTGCCCTTGATGATGGCGCCCGGCCGCATCTGCGTGTTGGAAATGCTCTGCTCGAAAAGCTCGGCGAAACTCTCGCTCATGTTGTTGATCACCCTCGGTCGGCTCCGCCGACCGGCCCGTTGCGTGCAGCAAGCTGCATGGTCTGGTTGAACATCCGCCCGCCTGCCGGCGGGCCCCTGGCGCAAAAAAACGCCCCCCTCAGCCGCCCCCGGCCGCCGGCCCGAAGACCCGGCGCACGTGGCGCTCCACCTCGGCCATCACGCCGGGGATGTCCAGGGCAGTGGTGTCGATGACCACCGCGTCCGGCGCCGGCACCAGCGGCGAGGCCGCCCGCTGGCGGTCGCGCCGGTCGCGCTCGGCGATCTCGCTGAGAAGGTCAGGCAGACTAACATCGATTCCCTTTTCTTTCAACTGTTTATGACGCCGCCGGGCGCGCTCGTCGGCGCTGGCGGTGAGAAACAGCTTGAGGGGGGCGTCGGGAAACACGGTGGTGCCCATGTCCCGCCCGTCGGCCACCAGGCCCGGCGGGCGGCGGAAGTCCCGCTGGCGGTCCAGCAGGGCCTCGCGCACGGCCGGCAGGGCCGCCACCCGCGAGGCGTCGTTGCCCACCGTCTCGGTGCGGATGGCGTCGGTCACGTCCTCCCCCTCCAGCAGGACCCGGACCTCCCCGCCGCCGGCGGCCTCGCGGAACTCCGCCGGCAGCCCGCGGGCGTAGGCCGCCACCGCCGCCGCGTCGTCCAGGGACAGGCCCCGGCGCCGGGCGCCCAGGGCCACCAGCCGGTACAGGGCCCCGGAGTCCAGCAGGTGCCAGCCCAGGCGGGCGGCCAGGAGGCGGGCGACGGTGCCCTTGCCCACCCCGCTGGGGCCGTCGATGGTGATGACGGGGGCGGACTCAGCCATGCCCCGCGCGGATGTCCAGGCCCGCCTCCCGGGCCAGGGCGACGAAGCCGGGGAAGGAGGTGTCCACGTTCTCGCAGCGGTCGATGGTCACCGGCCCGGCGGCACGCAGGGCGGCCATGGCGAAGGCCATGGCGATGCGGTGATCGCCGTGGCTGTCCACGCGGCCGCCGGTGAATCCCCCGCCCCCGCGGATGACCATGCCGTCCTCCGTGGGCGTGGCATCGGCCCCCAGGACCCGCAGCCCGTCGGCCATGACCTGGATGCGGTCGCTCTCCTTGACCCGCAGCTCGCGGGCCCCGGTGAGCACGGTCTCGCCCTCGGCCAGGGCCGCGGCCACGAACAGGACCGGAAACTCGTCGATGGCCAGGGGCACCTGCTCGGCGGGGATGCGGATGCCGTGCAGCGGCCCCGCCTCCACCGTGATGTCGGCCACCGGCTCGCCGCCCACGGTGCGCTCGTTGGCCAGTGCCAGCCGCGCCCCCATGGCACGCAGGATGTTGATGACCCCGATGCGGGTGGGGTTGATGCCCACGTGGGTCAGGGTCACGCGCGAGCCCGGCGCGATGGCCGCGCCCACCATGAAGAAGGCCGCCGAGGAGATGTCGGCCGGCACCTCGATGCGGGCGGCGGCCAGGCGCCCGCCCCCGTCCACGCACACCCGGCGGCCGGCCACGGCCACCGGCCAGCCGAAGCCGGCCAGCATGCGCTCGGTGTGGTCGCGGGTGGGCGCGGGTTCGGTGACGCAGGTGCGGCCCTCGGCGTAGAGACCGGCCAGCAGCAGGCAGGATTTCACCTGGGCGCTGGCCACCGGCATCGCGTAGTCGATGCCGTGCAGGCGGTGGCCGCCGTGGATGTGCAGCGGCGGCGTGCCGTCGGGGCTGGTGTCCACCTGCGCCCCCATGAGCGCCAGCGGCTCGGTGACCCGGCGCATGGGCCGGCGGTTGAGGGACTCGTCGCCGGTGAGCACGGTGTCGAAGGGCTGGGCCGCCAGCAGCCCCGCCAGCAGGCGCATGGAGGTGCCGGAGTTGCCCAGGTCCAGCGGTGCGCCGGGGGCCTTGAGCCCGTGCAGCCCCACCCCGTGCACGGTGACGCGGCCCGCCTCGGGCCCCTCGATGTCCACCCCCATGGCGCGGAAGGCGTTGAGGGTGGCCAGGCTGTCGGCCCCTTCCAGGAAGCCGGTGATCTCGGTGACACCCTCGGCCAGGGCCCCCAGCATGATGCTGCGGTGGGAGATGGACTTGTCGCCCGGCACCCGCAGGGTGCCCTGCAGGCGGCCGCCGGGTTCGATGATGAACTGCAGGGATTCGCTCACGGGCCAGTTGCTCCAGGTTGCGCCTTACTCGCGCGCGGTCTCCGGCGCCGTGAACCGGGCGGCAAAGGCGTCGCGCGCGGCCTTGGCGCGTTCGAAGGTCTGCCTGAGAAACTCGCTGTCGCCGGCGGCGACGGCCTCCCGCAGCCGCGCCAGGTCGTCGAGGAAGCGGTCCATCACCGCCACCAGGGCCTCGCGGTTGGCCAGGCAGATGTCGTGCCACATGGCCGGGTTGCTGGAGGCGATGCGGGTGAAGTCGGCGAAGCCGCCGGCGGCGTACTCGAAGATCTCGGCGCTGTCGTCCATGCGGGCCAGGGTGTCCACCAGCGCGTAGGCCAGCATGTGCGGCAGGTGCGAGGTGGCCGCCAGCACCGCGTCGTGGTGAGCGGCGCTGGTCTCCACCACCTGCGCCCCCACCGCCTCCCACATGGCCCGCACCCGGGCCACGGCGGCGGCGGCGGTCTCCGGCTCCGGGGTCAGGATCACGCGCCGGCCGGCGAACAGGCCGGTGACGGAGGCCTCCACCCCGCTCTGCTCGGTGCCGGCGATGGGGTGGCCGGGCACGAACCACGGCGGCAGCCCGCCCAGCACCCGGCGCACGTCCGCCACCACGCTGCCCTTGGTGCTGCCCACGTCGGTCACCACCGCCTCCGGCGACAGGCCGGGCTGCAGGCACGCGAGCACCTCGCCGGTGGCCCCCACCGGCACCGCCAGCACCACCATGTCGGCGCCGGCGGCGGCCGCGGCCGCATCCTGCTCGAACCGGTCGATGACACCCAGGGCCAGGGCCCGCTCCAGGTGGGCCGGGTCGCGGCCCCAGCCGACGATCTCCCCCACCCGTCCGGCGGCACGCAGGGCCCGGGCCAGGGAGCCGCCCATGAGTCCCACCCCCGCCACGCACAGGCGCGCGATGAGGGGCGGGCTCACGCCAGCACCTCCCGCAGCGCCCGGAGAAAGCGCTCGTTGTCTTCCGCGGTGCCCACGGTGACCCGCAGGTGGCGGGGCAGATCGTAGTTGGCCACGGGCCGCACGATGACACCCCTGCGCAGCAGCGCCTCGTACACCTCCAGGCCGTCGCGGTCCAGGGCGAAGGTGATGAAGTTGCCCGTGGAGGGGATGTGCGAAAGTCCCATGGCGTCGAAGGCCGCGGCGAGCCGGGCCAGCCCCTCGCGGTTGAGCCGGCGGCTGCGCTCCAGGAAGGCCCCGTCCTCCAGCGCCGCCTCCGCCGCCGCCAGGGCCGGCACCCCCACGTTGAACGGCGGGCGCACCCGGCCGAGGACCTCCACCAGCCCGGGCCGGGCCACGCCGTAGCCCACCCGCAGGCCGGCCAGGCCGTAGATCTTGGAGAAGGTGCGGGTGACGACGAGGTTGGGGAAGCGCGCCAGCCATTCCACGCCGTCGGGAAAGTCGGGGACCTCCACGTACTCGGTGTAGGCCTCGTCCAGCACCACCACCACGTGGTCCGGCAGCCCCGCGAGAAAGGCCTCCAGCTCCCCGCGCACCAGCCAGGTGCCGGTGGGGTTGTTGGGATTGGCGACGAACACCACCCGGGTGTCGCCGTCCACCAGGCGGGCCATGGCTTCGAGGTCGTGGCCGTAAGGCATGCGCGGGTGGTCGGGCGGCAGCGCCGCCGCCGCCCGTCCCTCGGCCCCCGCGGCCATCGTATAGATGGAATACATGGCGAAGCCGTGACGGGAAAAGACCGCGTTGCGGCCCGGGCCGAGGAAGGCGCGCGCCACCATGGCGATGACATCGCTGGAGCCGGCGCCGAGGATGATCATGTCGGGACTCACGCCCAGGCGGGCGGCCAGCTTGTCCTTCAGCCGGTGGCCGCTGTCGTCGGGATAGCGGTGGACGCCGGCGGCGGCCTCGCGCGCCGCGGCCAGGCCCAGGGGGCTGGGCCCCAGGGGATTCTCGTTGGAGGCCAGCTTCACCGCGTCGGTGACACCGTACTCCCGCGCCAGCTCCTCCAGCGGCTTGCCCGGCTCGTAGGGCGCCAGCGTGCGCACGCCGGGCACGGCCAGCGCGAGCGGTTCCGGGAGCAGGGGATCACAGGGCAGGGACATGAGCAGGCCACCGAACCAGACGCGACAATGCGGGTTTCCAGGACAAGGCAGCAAAGAGTACCAGGCGCCTTCGGCGCAGGGACAAGGGACGAGGGACGAGGACAGTGGAAACAGGCAGCCCGGTTGCCGCGAGCCACCACTGTGCGCGAAAAAACATTCCCCTCTCCCCCCGGGAGAGGGACAGGGTGAGGGGGGAAAAGGGGCGGAACATCCGCGTGCGCCGACAAACGGCCCTGGACCCGGCAGGACACTTCGATGCCATGGTCCTTGCCCTCACAGCACCGCCTTGGGATAGGAGCCCAGCACCCGCAGCAGGCTGGCCTCGCTCTCCAGTTCCGCTAGGGCCGCGGCCACGGGCGCGTCCTCGCGGTGGCCGTCGATGTCCACGAAGAACACGTACTCCCACATGCCGCGCCGCGAGGGCCGCGACTCGATGCGG
>JALUTW010000341.1 GCA_027021685.1 Chromatiales bacterium
CACCGAGGCCCGAACCCGGTCCCGCGAAAAGAACGCAGAGGGCGCGGAGGCGCAGAGCACGCAGAGATGAACAGTGGGCCCGTGCGCCGGCCTCGGCACAACGGCCGACGGTTGCCACCCCGGCCGGGCGGCCGGGATCCAGGTACCGTGCCCGTCCTTCGCTTCTCTGCGCCCCCGGCGTTCCCCGGCGTTTGCTGCGTTCCGTTGCCGGAGCGAACGGCGCAGGCAGCGCGATGGACGACCCGGGAGCCTGGAATGATCGTTTAGCGCCCCCAACTCAACCCGCGCACCGCGCGGTACAGCAGGAGACGCCCCGCTTGGGCCACGACCGGAAGCAGAACCCGCCCGACGCCCTCAGCTACCGCGACGCCGGCGTGGACATCGATGCCGGCAACGCGCTGGTGGAGCGCATCAAGCCACATGCCCGGCGCACGGCCCGGCCCGAGGTGCTGGCCGGGCTGGGCGGCTTCGGCGCCCTGTTCGCGCTGGACACCACGCGCTGGCGCGAGCCGGTGCTGGTGGCCGGCACCGACGGCGTCGGCACCAAGCTGAAGCTGGCCATCGAGTCGGGCCGCCACGACACCATCGGCATCGACCTGGTGGCCATGTGCGTCAACGACCTGGTGGTGCAGGGCGCCGAGCCGCTGTTCTTCCTCGACTACTACGCCACCGGACGGCTCGACGTGGACGTGGCCGAGGCGGTGGTGCGCGGCATCGCCGACGGCTGTGCCGAGGCCGGCGCCGCCCTCATCGGCGGTGAGACCGCGGAGATGCCCGGGCTGTATGCCGGCGGCGATTACGACCTGGCCGGCTTCTGCGTGGGCGTGGTGGAGCGCGACCGCATCATCGACGGCAGCCGGGTGGCCGCGGGCGACGTGCTCATCGGGCTTGCGGCCAGCGGCCCCCACTCCAACGGCTACTCGCTGATCCGGAAGATCCTGGAGCGCAGCGGTGCGGACCTGAACGCCCCCTTCGACGGCGCCACCCTGCTGGAACGCCTGCTGGCGCCCACCCGTATCTACGTCCGGCCGCTGCTGGCGCTGCTGGAGCAGGTGGAGGTCCATGCCCTGGCCCACATCACCGGCGGCGGCCTGCTGGAAAACGTGCCGCGGGTACTGCCCGCCGGCCTGGGGGCGCGCGTGGACCCGGCGCACTGGGAGTGGCCGGCCGTGTTCCGCTGGCTGCAGGAGGCGGGCAACGTGGACACGCGCGAGATGTACCGCACCTTCAATTGCGGCATCGGCATGGTGGTGATCACCGCCGCCGCGGACGCCGACCGTGCCATGGCCCTGCTCGAGGCCGCCGGGGAGACGTGCCGCGTCATCGGCGAGGTCACCGCCGGCAGCGGCGTGGACATCACCGGCCTCTGATCCCCTGTCATGGCCGGGAACCCGCTGCCCATCGCCGTGCTCATCTCGGGCAACGGCTCCAACCTGCAGGCCATCATCGACGCCATCGCCCGCGGCGAGGTGCCGGCGGTCATCACCCTGGTGGTGAGCAACAACGCCGATGCCCATGGCCTGGAGCGCGCGCGCCGGGCCGGCCTCCCCGTCCGGGTGCTGGATCACCGCGACTGGCCGGATCGCGAGAGCTACGATCGCGCCCTCATGGAGGCCATCGACGCCAGCGGTGCGCGGCTGGTGGTGCTGGCGGGCTTCATGCGCATCCTGTCGGACCCCTTCGTCGAGCACTACCGGGGCCGCCTGTTGAACATTCATCCTTCCCTGCTGCCCAGGTACAAGGGCCTCAACACCCATGCCCGGGTCCTGGCCGCGGGTGAACGGGAGCACGGTGCCTCGGTGCACTTCGTCACCCCGGCCCTGGACGACGGGCCGGTGATCGTGCAGGCGCCGGTGCCCGTGCGCCCCGGCGACACGCCCGAGACCCTGGCCCAACGGGTGCACCAGGTGGAACACGTGATCTATCCGCTGGCAGTCAAGTGGTTCGCCGAGGGACACCTCGGCATGGATCCCGAAGGCAAAAGGGTGCTGTGGGACGGCCGGCCCCTGGACCATCCCCGCCAGGTGCGGGTGGAGTCGGTGTGGGCCGCCTGATCCTCCTGCTGCTGCCGCTGCTGGCCACACCGCCGGCGGCCGCCTGCCCCGATCTCGCCCCCTTCACCGCGCGCTACGCCGTGATCAAGAGCGGCTTCACCCTGGGCCATGCGCGCCGCCGCTTCACCCCGGAGGCCGGCGGCGAGGCGAGCCTGGTCTCCACGACCCGGGCCGCGCGCGGCCTGCGCTGGCTGATCCCGGACCACATCGTCGAGCGCAGCCGGGTGCGGTGCGACGGCGGCCTGCGCCCCCTGGCCTACCGCTACGACCGCCAGGGCGGGCGCAAGGAGGAGCACTACGCCCTGGATTTCGACTGGCAGGCCGGAGTGGTGCACTACCGCCACGACGGCCGCCGGTACCCGCTGGTGCCGGACACCCATGACCTGCTCAGCTTCCAGCTTGCGCTCATGCGCGGGCTCAAGGCCGGCCGCCAGCGCTTCACCTGGCACATCATGCTCAAGGACGGCCCGCGCCGGTACCACCTGCACCGGGCGGGCAGCGAGATCATGACCTTCGCCCACGGGCCGGTGGAAGTGGTGCGGGTGGTGCAGGAAGGCGGGCGCGACGGCGAGCAGTTCACCTTCTGGTGCGCGCCGGCACTGGACTACGTGCCCCTGCGCATCGTCCAGCGCAAGCGCGGGCGCGTGACCGAGTTGCGCCTGGAGCGGCTCAACGGGCGGGAGTTCGTGCCGCTGGAGGAGGAAGAAGAGGAAGGCGATTGAGCGCGGGCGGGACGCCGGGAGCGCCCCCGGCCGCGATTCCTCGCGATAGCCAGAACCCCTTCAACACAGAGATACTGTGTCACCTGTCAAGTGTATAGGGTACGGTCGGTCCCGCCGGCCGCACCGGCGGGAATGGCCCTCACACGGCGCGGTTGCCGGTGCAGCCACGTCCCGCAGCTCCTGTTCCGGCCACGCGATCCCAACGCAGAGACGCAAAGACGCAGAGGACGCAGAGGCAGAAGTATTTTTGCGCCTTAGCCATCCCAGCGGCCAGCCGCCAGCACCCAGCAGCTGACGGCGGCGCAGGGTGTACCGGCAAAGCCTTCGCACCGTCCCATCCGGTGCGTTTGCAGGCGAACGCACCCTACGCTCATCTGTCCTCTGTCCTCCGTCTTCTGTCCCCTGAATGATTCAAGCGCAAGGTCACCGCCTTCACGAGCACACCCTGCACTTGCCGATACCCCAGCGGCCAGTCCCCAGCCTCCAGTCCCGGCCTGAGCGGCTTCGCCGCTCAGGCCTTGGGCAGGGTGACCCCGCGCTGGCCCTGGTACTTGCCGCCGCGGTCGCGGTAGGAGGTCTCGCACACCTCGTCGGACTCGAAGAACAGCACCTGGGCCACGCCCTCGTTGGCGTAGATCTTGGCCGGCAGCGGAGTGGTGTTGGAAAACTCCAGGGTCACGTGCCCCTCCCACTCCGGCTCCAGCGGGGTGACGTTGACGATGATGCCGCAGCGGGCGTAGGTGGACTTGCCCAGGCACACGGTGAGGATGTTGCGCGGGATGCGGAAGTACTCCACGGTGCGCGCCAGGGCGAAGGAGTTGGGCGGAATGATGCAGACCTCGCCCTTGAAGTCCACGAAGCTGTGGTCGGAAAAGTCCTTGGGATCGACGATGGCCGAGTTGATGTTGGTGAAGATCTTGAATTCGTCGGCACAGCGGATGTCGTAGCCGTAGCTGGAGGTGCCGAAGGAGATCACGCGCTGGCCGTTGACCTCGCGCACCTGCCCCGGCTCGAAGGGCTCGATCATGCCGTGTTCCGCCGCCATGCGGCGGATCCAGCGGTCGGACTTGATGCTCACGGATGTCCCCTGCACTGGCGTGGTGGCTCGCAGGCGGGGATGCTAGCCGGTTCCCGGTAACGGGGCAAGCGCGCCCCGGCCGGCGGCCGGGGCGCGGTGCGGCGGTCAGCTGTTCTGGATGACGATCTTGGGGAAGGCGGCGCTGAAGTCCTTGGCCCGCAGCGACAGCCTGGCCGCCATGCGCCGCGCGATCTCGCGGTAGATCTGGGCGATGCGGCCGTCGGGCTCGGCCACCACCGTGGGCTTGCCGCCGTCGGCCTGCTCCCGGATCCGGATGTCCAGGGGCAGCGCGCCCAGCAGCGGCACGTCGTACTGCTCGGCCATGCGCTCGCCGCCACCGGCGCCGAAGATGTGCTCCTCGTGGCCGCACTTGGAGCAGATGTGGATGGACATGTTCTCGATGATGCCCAGCACCGGCACGTCCACCTTCTGGAACATCTTCAGGCCCTTGCGCGCATCCAGCAGGGCGATGTCCTGGGGCGTGGTGACGATGACCGCGCCCGACACCGGCACCCGCTGGGCCAGGGTGAGCTGGGTGTCGCCGGTGCCCGGCGGCAGGTCCACGATGAGGTAGTCCACGTCCTTCCAGCGGGTGTCGTTGAGGAGCTGCTCCAGGGCCTGGGTGACCATGGGGCCGCGCCAGATCATGGGCGTCTCCTCGTCGATGAGGTAGCCGATGGACATGGACTGGACGCCGTAGTTGACCAGCGGCTCCAGGCTGTTGCCGTCCCTGGACTCGGGCTGCCGGGTGATGCCCAGCATGCGCGGCTGGGACGGGCCGTAGATGTCGGCGTCCAGCAGGCCCACGGTGGCGCCCTCGGCGGCCAGGGCCAGGGCCAGGTTCACGGCGGTGGTGGACTTGCCCACACCGCCCTTGCCCGAGGCCACGGCGATGATGTTCTTGACGTTGTCGATGTGGTTGACCCCTTTCTGCACCTGGTGGGTCTGGATCTTGTGCGAGACGTTGACCGTCACCTCGCCCGCGCCGTCCAGGCCCCGGATGCGCTCGGCCAGCTTCTCGCTCAGCTCGGACTCGTAGCCCCCGGCCGGAAAGCCCAGGACCACGTCCACCTCGACCTTGCCGCCCTCGGTGCGGATGTCCTTGACCGCCTTGGCGCTCACCAGGTCGGTCTCCAGGTAGGGATCGATGTATTCCTTGATTGCGTTCTCGACCTGTTCGCGGGTCACGTCTGCCATATGCACTTACCTCTGGGGATGCTGCCCCGCCCCGCCGCCGGCGGGGCGGGGCGCGATTGGGGGGCGTATGGTACACCAAGCCACCGCCCCTATCACCACCCGCCCCGCAGGGTCAATGGGGGAGCCGGCGCGGGATGCCTCCCTGACATGGGGGCGCGGGGCCGGACCGGCAAGGGCCGGGGCGGCCCCCGGGCGGGGGAACCGCTATAATGCGCCCCCTGGCAGTACGGAAAAACACTGAGAACACGGCTGAGCGCCGCGGGGAGAGCCATGTCCGAGGCCCAACGACAGATCCTGGTCACCAGCGCCCTGCCCTACGCCAACGGGCCCATCCACCTCGGGCACCTGGTGGAGTACATCCAGACCGACATCTGGGCCCGGTTCCAGCGCCTGCGCGGCCACCGCTGCTACTACGTGTGTGCCGACGACGCCCACGGCACCCCCATCATGCTGCGGGCGGAGAGCGAGGGCCTGACCCCGGAAGAACTCATCGAACGGGTGGGCCGGGAGCACCGGGCCGACTTCGCCGACTTCCACATCGGCTTCGACAACTACCACAGCACCCATTCCGAGGAGAACCGCCAGCTCGCGGAACTCATCTACCGCCGCCTGCGCGAGGGGGGCTACATCGTCACCCGCACCATCACCCAGCTCTACGACCCGGTGCGGGAGATGTTCCTGCCCGATCGCTATATAAAAGGCGAGTGCCCCCGCTGCGGCGCCCCGGACCAGTACGGCGACCACTGCGAGGCCTGCAGCGCCACCTATTCGCCCACCGAGCTGAAGAACCCGGTGTCGGTGGTCTCCGGCGCCACCCCGGTCACCCGCGAATCGGAGCACTACTTCTTCCAGCTCGGCAAGTTCGGGGACTGGCTCCGGGAATGGACCGCGGCCGGCCACGTCCAGCCCGAGATCCGGCGCAAGCTGGAGGAGTGGTTCGCCGACGGGCTCAAGGACTGGGACATCTCCCGCGATGCGCCCTACTTCGGCTTCGAGATCCCGGACGCCCCGGGCAAGTACTTCTACGTCTGGCTCGACGCCCCCATCGGCTACATGGCCAGCTTCAAGCACCTGTGCGAGCGCACCGCGGACCTGGACTTCGACGACTGGTGGGCGGCGGACAGCCGGGCCGAGCTGTACCACTTCATCGGCAAGGACATCGCCTACTTCCACACCCTGTTCTGGCCCGCCATGCTGCACGGGGCCGGGTTCCGCAAGCCCGACGCGGTGTGGTGCCATGGCTTCCTCACCGTCAACGGGCAGAAGATGTCCAAGTCGCGGGGCACCTTCATCACCGCGCGCACCTATCTCAGGCACCTGGACCCGGAGTACCTGCGCTACTACTTCGCGGCCAAGCTGGGACCCGGCATCGACGACCTGGACCTCAACCTCGATGACTTCATGCAGCGGGTCAATGCCGACCTGGTGGGCAAGGTGGTCAACATCGCCAGCCGCTGTGCCGGCTTCATCAGCAAGCGCTTCGACGGCCGCCTGGCCCCGGCCCTGGCGGAGCCGGACCTGTACGCGGAGTTCACCGCCGCGGCCGAGGGTATCGCCGCGGCCTACGAGGGCCGTGACTTCAACCGGGCCGTGCGCGAGATCATGGCCCTGGCCGACCGCGCCAACCGGTACATCGACGAGAAGAAGCCCTGGGTTCTGGCCAGGGAGGCGGGGCGCGAGGCCGAAGTGCAGGCGGTGTGCACCATGGGGCTCAACCTGTTCCGCGCCCTGATGATCTATCTCAAGCCGGTGCTGCCGGCCATGGCCGAGGCGGTGGAGTCCTTCCTCGACATCCCGCCGCTCACCTGGGACCACCTGCGCACGCCCATGACCGACCACGTCATCAACCCGTTCAGGCCGCTGATGACGCGCGTCGACCCGGCCAGGGTGGAGGCCATGGTGGCCGACTCGCGCCAGGACCTGGCGGCGCAGCCGGCGGCCACCCCGGCCGGTGGAGAGGAAAACGTGGAAGAGATCACCATCGACGACTTCGCCAAAATCGATCTGAGGGTGGCGCGGGTGACCCGGGCCGAGACGGTGGAAGGAGCGGACAAGCTGTTGCGCCTGACCCTGGACCTGGGCGGCGAGACCCGCACCGTGTTCGCCGGCATCAAGAACGCCTACGCACCGGCGGAGCTGGAAGGGCGCCTGGTGGTGATGGTGGCCAACCTCAAGCCGCGCAAGATGCGCTTCGGGATCTCCGAGGGCATGGTGCTGGCCGCCGGCGACGGCGGCGGCCCGTTTCTCATCGGACCCGACGACGGCGCCGCGCCCGGCATGAAGGTCAAATAGGCCCCGGCCCCGTGCGGCTTCTCCGCCGGCCGGGCGCCAACCCGTACCGCGCGCGCGGTTGTCAGCCCGCAGGCCCGCCACTACCATGGGGCGAGACCTGCCCCGGGCACGCCGGCGCCCGGCACAGTACCTGAAACGGAGCCCATGACAGACCTGGCCCTCATTCTCGTCAGCACCATCCTGGTCAACAACTTCGTCCTGGTGAAGTTCCTGGGCCTGTGCCCGTTCATGGGCGTCTCGCGCAAGCTGGAGACCGCCACCGGCATGGCCCTGGCCACCACCTTCGTCCTCACCCTGTCCTCGGTCACCAGCTACCTGGCCGACACCTACCTGCTGGCCCCGCTGGGACTGGAGTACCTGCGCACCATCACCTTCATCCTCGTCATCGCCGTGGTGGTGCAGTTCACCGAGATGGTGGTGCGCAAGACCAGCCCGCTGCTGTACCAGGTGCTGGGCATCTTCCTGCCCCTCATCACCACCAACTGCGCGGTGCTGGGCGTGGCACTGCTCAACGTCCAGACCCGCCACGGCTTCGTCGAGTCGGCGGTGTACGGGTTCGGCGCCGCGGTGGGCTTCTCGCTGGTGCTGATCCTGTTTGCGGCCATGCGCGAGCGCATCAACGCCGCCGACGTGCCGGCCCCGTTCCGCGGCGCATCCATTGCGCTGGTGACCGCCGGCCTCATGTCCATCGCCTTCATGGGCTTCTCCGGCCTGGTCAAGGGCTGAGATGCTGACAGCGCTGCTCGTCCTCACCCTCCTGGCCGTGACCTTCGGCCTGCTGCTGGGCTTCGCCGCGATCCGGTTCAAGGTCGAGGAGGATCCCATCGTCGACCAGATCGACCGCCTCCTGCCCCAGACCCAGTGCGGCCAGTGCGGCTTTCCCGGCTGCCGTCCCTACGCCGAGGCCATCGCCCGCGGCGAGGCCGACATCAACCAGTGCCCGCCCGGCGGCGAGGCCGTGATCCAGGCCCTGGCCGACCTCCTGGGGCGCGACCCCAAGCCCCTCAACGAGGAACACGGCCAGCACAAGGAAAAGATGGTGGCGGTCATCGATGAACAGGTGTGCATCGGCTGCACCCTGTGCATCCAGGCCTGCCCCGTGGACGCCATCCTCGGCGCGGCCAAGCAGATGCACACTGTCATCGCCGACGAGTGCACCGGCTGCGAGCTGTGCATCCCGCCCTGCCCGGTGGACTGCATCCACATGGTGCCGGTGAAAAAGACCCTGGCCGACTGGGTCTGGCCCTATCCCGAGGAGGAGGAGGAACGGGCCGGGACACCCCCGGCGCGGGAGGCGGCGCCGTGAACGGCTGTCCCGCCTGGTCGTTTCCCGGCGGCCTGGTGCTGGACGGGCACAAGGCCGAATCCACCCGCGAGCCGGTGGCCGCGGCGCCGGTGCCGCCGGTGCTGGTGCTGCCGCTGCAACAGCACATCGGCAACCCGGCGGTGCCGGTGGTGGAGGTGGGCCAGCGCGTGGCCCGCGGCCAGATGCTGGCGCGCGCCGACGAGTACGTGAGCGCCCCGGTGCACGCCCCCAGCTCCGGTACCGTGGCGGCCATCGAGGAACGGCCGGTGCCGCATCCCTCGGGCCTGGCCGCGCCCTGTATCGTCATCGAAACCGACGGCGAGGACCGCCCGCATCCCGACTGCCGGCCGGTGCCCGACTACGAGGCCCTGGACCCCAGCGCCCTGCGCAACATCATCCGCGAGGCCGGCATCGTGGGCCTGGGGGGCGCCGGCTTCCCCACCTTCATCAAGCTCAACCCCGGGCCGGATCACGCGGTGGACACCCTGATCCTCAACGGTGCCGAGTGCGAGCCCTGGATCACCTGCGACGACATGCTCATGCGCGAGCGCCCGCGGGAGATCATCGAGGGCCTGAAGATCATGCGCCACGCCCTGCGCGCGCGGCGCTGCCTCATCGGGGTCGAAGACAACAAGCCCGAGGCCATCGCGGCCCTGGAGGGCGCGCTGGAAGCGGACGAGCGCGAGACCATCCGCGTCTGCCCGGTGCCCACGCGCTACCCGGCCGGCGGCGAGAAGCAGCTCATCCTGGCCCTCACCGGCAAGGCCGTGCCCAGCCAGCGGCTGCCGGTGGAGGTGGGCATCGTGTGCCACAACGTGGGCACCGCGGCGGCGGTGTACCGGGCCATCCACCGCGGCGAGCCCCTGGTCTCGCGCCTGGTCACCGTCACCGGCCCGGCCATGGAGCGGCCGCGCAACCTGGAGGTGCGCGTGGGCACGCCGGTGAGCGACCTGCTGGCTCTGGCCGGGGCGCGCACCACCGACATCACCGAGCTCATCATGGGCGGGCCCATGATGGGCTTCGAGCTGGCCAGCGACGCGGTGCCCGTGATCAAGACCACCAACTGTATCCTGGGCCTGGACCACGACCCCCACCGCCAGGCGGCGCCGGTGCGCCCCTGCATCCGCTGCGGCGAGTGCGCGCGGGTGTGCCCGGCGAAGCTGCTGCCGCAGGAGCTCTACTGGTTCGCCCGCGCCCGCGACATGGACAAGGTGCAGGACTTCCACCTGTTCGACTGCATCGAGTGCGGCTGCTGCGCCTACGTCTGCCCGTCCCACATCCCGCTGGTGCAGTACTACCGCTTCGCCAAGACCCGGATCTGGGCCCAGGAAAAGGAGCGGCGCAAGGCCGACCTGGCGCGGCGCCGGCACGAGTTCCGCCTGCAGCGGCTGGAGCGGGAAAAGCACGAGAAGGAAGAACGCCAGCGGCGCAAGAAGGAACTGCTCAAGAAGGCCCGGGGCGGCGACGAGGCCGCCAAGCAGGCGGCCATCCAGGCGGCACTGGAGCGGGTCAAGACCCGGCGCGAGCAACAGCACGCCCAGGCGCGCAACGTGGAGCCGCAGACCGAGGCCCAGCGCAGGGCCCTGGCCGAGGCCGAGGAACGCCGCCGGCGCCTGGCCGGCGACAGCGACGGGGGCGACGACGATGCGGTTTGAACCCCGCCACAGTTCGCCCCACCTGGCCCCGGTGGGCAACGTCGGCCGGCTCATGTTCGCGGTGGTGGCGGCGCTGGTGCCGGGCACGGCCGCCGCGGCCTGGTTCTTCGGCCCCGGGGTGCTGGTCAACATGGCCTGGTGCGCGGCCACCGCCCTGGCGGCGGAGGCGGCGGTGCTCCGGCTGCGGCAGCGGCCGGTGCGTCCGGCCCTGGCCGACGGCAGCGCCCTGGTCACCGCCCTGCTGCTGGGCCTGGCCCTGCCGCCGCTGGCGCCGTGGTGGCTGCCGGTCATCGGCGCCGCCTTCGCCATCGTCGTGGCCAAGCATCTCTACGGCGGCCTCGGCTACAACCCCTTCAACCCGGCCATGGCGGGCTACGCCCTGCTGCTGGTGTCCTTTCCCCGCGAGATGGTGGCCTGGCTGCCGCCGGGCGACGGCGGCCTGGACCTGTCCGCGGTGCTGCACTACAGCCTCGCCGGCACGCTGCCCCCGGGCGCCACCCTCGACGCCCTGACCCAGGCCACCCCGCTGGACACCCTGCGCACCCAGATCGGGCTGGGCCGGCCGGTGGCCGAGGCCATGGCGTCGCGGCCCGACCTGTTCGCCCGCGTGGGCGGTGTGGGCTGGGTCTGGATCAACGGCCTGTTCCTGCTGGGCGGACTGTGGCTGCTGTGGCGCCGCATCGCCGCCTGGCAGATCCCCGCCGCCATGCTGGGCGCCCTGGGGCTGCTGGCCCTGGTGTTCTGGCTGCTGGACCCGGCGCGCCATGCGCCGCCCCTGTTCCACCTGTTCTCGGGCGCCACCATGCTGGGCGCCTTCTTCATCGCCACCGACCCGGTCACCGCCTCCACCACCCCGCGCGGGCGGCTCGTCTACGGCGCCGGCATCGGCGTACTGATCTATGTCATCCGCACCTGGGGCGGATATCCCGACGGGGTGGCCTTCGCCGTGCTGCTCATGAACATGGCGGTCCCCACTATCGACCACTACACCCGGCCACGGGTGTTCGGCGAGGAGAAAGGGCGGTGAACGCGGTCCTGCGCAACATGATCGTGAGCGCAGTGCTGCTGGGCCTGTTCGCGGTCATCGCCGCCGCCCTGCTGGCCTGGACCCACGAGGCCACCGCCCCGCGCATCGCCGAGAACCAGCGCCAGGCGGTGCTGCGCCAGCTCCACGCCCTGGTGCCGCCCGCCAGTCACGACAACGACCTGTTCACGGATGTCACCCATGTCCGCGCGCCCCGGGCACTGGGGAGCGATGAGCCGTTGCCGGTCTATCGCGCCCGCCGCGGCGGCCGGCCGGTGGCGCTGGTGCTCACCGCCATCGCGCCCGACGGCTACAATGGTACAATCCGCCTGCTGGTGGCGGTGCGCCATGACGGCACCCTGCTGGGTGTGCGGGTGGTGGACCACCGCGAGACCCCCGGCCTGGGCGACGCCATCGACGAGCGCAAGTCGGACTGGATCCTGGGCTTCGCCGGCAAGTCGCTCGCGGATCCCCCGCCGGAGCAGTGGCGGGTGAAGCGCGACGGCGGCGTGTTCGACCAGTTCACCGGCGCCACCATCACCCCGCGCGCCGTGGTGGCCGCGGTGCGGCGGGCGCTCGAGTACTTTCAGCACCACCGGGACGAGCTGTTCGCCGCCCCGGCCGTGACCGAGGACAGCGCGCACCCATGAACCGGGGACCATACGGCGAGATCGCCTACCAGGGCCTGTGGGGCAACAATCCGGCCTTCGTGCAGATCCTCGGCCTGTGCCCGCTGCTGGCGGTGACCAGCACCGTGGTCAACGCCCTGGGCCTGGGCCTGGCCACCACCCTGACGCTCATCGCCTCCAATGTCATCGTTTCCGCCATCCGCCAGTGGGTGCGGCCGGAGATCCGGATCCCGGTCTTCGTCATGATCATCGCTGCCGTGGTCACCGCCATCGAGATGGCCATGAAGGCCTGGTTCTTCGATCTCTACAACATCCTGGGCATCTTCATCCCCCTCATCGTCACCAACTGCACCATCATCGCCCGCGCCGAGGCCTTCGCCTCCAAGCACCCGGTGGGGCAGTCCCTGGCCGACGGCCTGTTCATGGGCCTGGGCTTCACCGGGGTGCTGCTGCTGCTGGGCGCCATGCGCGAGATGCTGGGCTTCGGCACCCTGTTCTCCCAGGCCCACCTCATGTTCGGCGAGGCCCTGCGCGACGTGGCATTGACCGTGATCCCCGACTACCGCGGCTTCCTGCTGGCCATCCTGCCGCCGGGGGCCTTCATCGGCCTGGGCCTGCTCATCGCGCTCAAGAACATCATCGACGCCCGGCTGGAGCGCCGGCGCCGTCCGGTGCCCGTCACCGGACCGGCCCCGGCCCACGGCCACTGAACCCCGGCCCCGGGGCGGCCGGGAGGAGAGCGGAACCGCGCGCGTGGACAAGAAGAAGATCAACGAAATCTTCCGCCGCCTGAAAAAGGCCAACCCCGCCCCCACCACGGAGCTCAAGTACCGCACCCCTTTCCAGCTCCTCATCGCCGTGATCCTGTCGGCCCAGGCCACCGACCGCAGCGTCAACCAGGCCACGCGCGAGCTGTTCAAGGTGGCGCCCACGCCGCAGAAGATGCTGGCCCTGGGCGAGGCGGGACTGAAGCGCTACATCAGGACCATCGGCCTGTTCAACACCAAGGCCCGCAACATCATCAGGACCTGCCGCATCCTGCTGGACAAGTACAACGGTCGCGTGCCCCGCGACCGCAAGGCCCTGGAGGCCCTGCCCGGCGTGGGCCGCAAGACCGCCAACGTCATCCTCAACACCGCCTTCGGCGAACCCACCATCGCCGTGGATACCCACATCTTCCGCGTCGCCAACCGCACCGGCCTGGCCCCGGGCAAGACCCCGCTGGCGGTGGAGCGGGCACTGCTCAAGGTGGTGCCCGAACAATACAAAAAGGACGCCCATCACTGGCTCATCCTCCACGGGCGTTACACCTGTCTCGCCCGCAAGCCCCGCTGCGGGTCCTGTGTCATCGAAGACCTGTGCGAGTACCCGGACAAGGTGTACGACTGAATCCCGCCGGGTTTCTGCACCAGAAGGGCCCGTCATCCTCGCCCCGCCCCCGGCACCAGCGCCGGAACCCCCGCCCGTCCCCCGATGACCTATTCATGGCCCGGTTTGTGGAAATGGGTCACACATTTTCCGCGGAATGAAATGGATCTCCGATCAACCGGGTCTGTATACTCTGGGCGGTCCTGTTCCCATGGGATGCCGGCGCCAAGAAACCGGCACGGGAAGAACCACCGTCGCAATCGCAGTGTTCGGGATGAAACTTTATTCCGCTGCCCGGGTCAGACGCCCCAGGTGACGGGATGACCGCTCCTCATTCACCGACCACAAGCACAACAAGGGCTGCGGCCCGTTTTTTACAACTCGCTATGGAGGCAAGTTCATGTCCAACAAGACCAGCAAGACCCTGACCCTCGCCATGGGGACCGCGTTCGCCGCCGGCCTGGCGGCCAGCAACGTGGCCAGCGCCGCCGAGGCCGGCGCCAACCCCTTCGCCCTCAACGAGCTGCCCGGCGGCTACATGCAGCTGGCCGGCAAGGAAGGACAGTGCGGCGAAGGCAAGTGCGGCGCCGGCAAGAAGGCCAGCGCCAAGTCGAAGGAAGGCCGCTGCGGTGAAGGCAAGTGCGGCGAGGGCAAGTGCGGCGCCGGCAACAAGGCCAAGGCCGAAGACAAGGCCAAGCAGGAAGGCAAGTGCGGCGAGGGCAAGTGCGGCAACATGAAGAAGTGAGCCGCGCATGACCGAACGTACCGTGAACCATCCGGTTCACGGCGCCGGGCTGGGACTGCGGCGGGCCCTCATGGGTCCGCTCGCAGGCCGGCCCACCCCCCAGGTGGACTTCTGGGAGGTGGCGCCCGAGAACTGGATCGGCGTCGGCGGCCGCTACGGGCGCTGGTTCCGCCAGATGACCGAGCGGCACCCCTTCATCTGCCATGGCCTGTCCCTGTCCATCGGCGGGCCCACCCCCCTGGACGAGGCCTTCCTGCGGCGGCTCAAGCGCTTCCTGCACGAGCACGGCATCCGCTGCTACAGCGAGCACCTGAGCTACTGCAGCGACGACGGCCACCTCTACGACCTGCTGCCCATTCCCTTCACCGAGGAGGCGGTCCGTTACGTGTCCGCGCGCATCCGCCGGGTGCAGGACATCCTGGAGCAGCGCATCGCCATGGAGAACGTCTCCTATTACACCGTCGCTCCCGGCAGCGAGATGTCCGAGATCGACTTCATCAACGCGGTGCTGGAGGAGGCCGACTGCGACCTGCTGCTGGACGTCAACAACATCTACGTCAACAGCGTCAACCACCGCTACGACGCCGAGGCGTTCCTCAACGCCCTGCCAGGCGAGCGCATCGTCTACATCCACGTGGCCGGCCACTACTACGAGGCCGACGATCTCATCGTGGACACCCATGGCGCCGACGTCATCGATCCCGTGTGGGCCCTGCTGGAGAAGGCCTACGCCCGCTTCGGTGTCATCCCCACGCTGCTGGAACGCGACTTCAACCTGCCGCCCCTGGACGAACTGCTGCAGGAAGTGGACATGATCGCCCGCCTGCAGCACAAGTGGGAGGAGAACACCCGTGACGCACTCCGCCGGCAAGGCTGAGCGGCCGGCCTTCACGGCCCACCAGTACGCCTTCACCGCCCACATCCGCGACCCGGAGCGCCACCCGCGGCCGCCCGGCGTGGAGGCCCGGCGCATGAACATCTACGTGGAGCTGTTCTACAACAACGTGGAAGACTTCATGGCCTCCTCGTATCCCGTGCTGCGCTCCATCACGCCGGACGAACGCTGGCACGCCATGATCCGGGACTACTTCGCCCGCCACCGGGCCACCACGCCCCTGTTTCCGGAGATGCCGCGCGAGTTCCTCCACTACCTGGAACACGAGCGCGCGCCGGACCCGGAAGATCCGCCCTTCCTGCTGGAGCTGGCCCACTACGAGTGGGTGGAGCTGGCCCTGGCCATGGCCGATGACGAGCCGGTGCCGCCGGGCGTGGATCGCGACGGTGACCTGCTCTCGGGCCGGCCGGTGCTCTCGCCCCTGGCCTGGCCCCTGGCCTACCGCTACCCCGTGCACCGCATCGGGCCCGACTTCCAGCCGGCGGAGGAAGGCACCGCCCCCACCTTCCTGCTGGTCTACCGCGATGCCGGGGACGAGGTGCACTTTCTCGAGATCAACCCCGTCACCGCACGCCTGCTGGAGCTGGTACAGGAAGAGAGCGGCCGCAGCGGGCGAGAGTTGTTGGAACGGATCGCCGCCGAACTGGGCCACGCCGATCCCGCCGCCGTCGTTCAGGGGGGGCTGGAGATCCTGGAGGACCTGCGCGACCGCGGCGCCATTGCCGGGGTGCGCGGCTGACGCCACCGCCGACGGGAAGGACACACCGCCATGCGCATCGTGCTGCGCCTGCAGGACCTGCTGGACCGCACCCGCGTCGCCGACTTCGTCGCGCTGCTGCTGTTGCGCATCTACCTGGCGCCCATCTTCATTCAGGCCGGCTGGGGCAAGCTCACCCACCTGGAGGACACCGCGGCCTGGTTCGGCAACCCCGACTGGGGCCTGGGCCTGCCGACACCCATGCTCATGGCCGTGCTCGCCGGCGCCGCCGAGTTCTTCGGCGGCATTGCGCTGCTGGTGGGCCTCGCCACGCGCTGGTTCGCCATCCCCCTCATGGTCACCATGGTGGTGGCGGCGGCCACCGCCCACTGGCACAACGGCTGGCACGTGCTGCCCGAGACGCAGCTGACCGTGCCCTGGGAGTGGCGCAAGGACAAGATCGAGGCCGCCATCGAGCGGCGCGACCGGGCGCGCGAAATCCTGCGCGAGCATGGCAACTATGAATGGCTGACCGAGGCCGGCCCCATCACCGTCCTCAAGAACGGGATCGAGTTCGCCGCCACCTATTTCCTCATGCTGCTGGTGCTGTTCTTCTTCGGCGCCGGACGCTGGCTGAGCATCGACTACTGGATGGCACGCCACTTCGGCCGCATTCGCGCCGGTCCCGCCGCCGGGTGACGGCTTGCAGGCGCGCCCGGAATGGCCACCGGCAAACGCCGGCGTATAATGCCTCCATGGCCGAGCCCATCGTCATCGACGCCGAGGTCTGCAACGGCAGCCCCCGGCTCAACGGCACCTCCCTCACGGTGTACGAGATCGTCGCCGCCTGCGACGAGATCGGCCGCCGGGCTTTCTTGCGCGAATATCCCGAGGTGGAGCCGGACGACCTCGACGCCGCAATCGACTTCTGCCGCACACGCCGCTGCGACGGTGTCGGGGCCCACTGCGACGGCTGCAGCCTGCGCGCCGCCGACGACGGCCTGCACTCGGTGGCCGACTTCGTGCGCCAGTACCGCGAGATCCGTTTTCTCGACTCCGACGAGGTCATCGCCAGCCAGGGCGAGGGGATCATCACCCTGCCCGGCACCGCCGCGGACATGGAAGACCACTGGCGGGGCGAGAACGGCTGGGAAATTGCACGCCGCCTCGGCGGTGCGCCCTGATCCGGATCAATTGGTTCCCGCCCCGGCGGACGTTATATTTCCGGCACGGAGCATTCCTGCGCCCGTTGACGGAGAGCGCGGGAAATCACCTTCATTTTTCATGGACAAAATGGAATGACGGTATTTCCGCCATCGTCCGCCCTGCAGGCCCTTGAACCCGCAAACGGGTAAAACCGCGCACCAGAACAGAGCACGGAATCACGAACGAGCACCATGTCCACCCCCCTGCCCATGGGAGAACAGTCCCCGCCCAGGAACCCGGCCTTGCTGCGGCTGGGCTTCCGGCCCTTCTTCGCCGCCGCCGCGCTCTATGCTGTCATCGCCATGGGCCTGTGGTGGTGGCTGCTGGCCGTGGCCCCACAGGACCTGATCGGCATCCAGGCGCCCGTCATGTGGCACGCCCACGAGATGCTGCTGGGTTATGCCATGGCGGTGGTGGCCGGCTTCCTCCTCACCGCGGTGCGCAACTGGACCGGCCTGCCCACCCCGCGCGGGGCCCTGCTGGCTGCGCTTGCCCTCCTCTGGCTGGCCGGGCGGCTGCTGGTCTGGGGCGGGGATCCGGCGCTGGCCCGGGCCGCGGAATGGATCAACGTGGCCTTTCCCCTGGCCCTGGCCGTCGCCATCGCCGTGCCCATCTGGCGCCGGCGCCAATGGGTCAACCTGGCCATCTGCGGCAAGGTGGCCCTGCTGGCCCTGGCCGCATGGCTGTTCCACGAGGGCCTGGCCGGGCGGCTCCAGTACGGCAGTTACATGGGCCGCTACCTGGCCCTGTACACCATCGTCAGCCTCATCTTCATGATGGGCCGGCGGGTGATCCCCTTCTTCATCGAGCGCGGCGTGGACGGCGAGGTCAGCCTGCGCAACCGCCGCTGGGTGGATCTCTCCAGCCTGGTCCTGTTCCTGGCCTTCACCGCGGTGGAGACCCTCTCCCCCCTGGCCCCCGCTGCCCTGCTCCCGGCCGGCACCGTGCTCGCCGCCCTTCTCGCCCTGGTCCACGGCCTGCGCCTGTACGACTGGCATACCCCCGGGATCTGGCGCAAGCCGCTGCTGTGGGTGCTGTACCTGGCCTATGCGTGGCTGGTGGCGGGCCTGGCCCTGCGGGCCCTGGCCCCGCTGGCCGGATGGCCGCTGACCGTGGCCGTGCACGCCTTCGCCGCCGGCGGCATCGGCATGATGACCCTGGGCATGATGGCCCGGGTGAGCCTCGGCCACACCGGGCGCAACGTCTTCGAACCGCCGCGCAGCGTGGGCTGGATGTTCGGCCTGGTCCTCGCCGCCGCCCTGGTGCGCGTGGCCGCCGCCTGGGCCGGCGAGGCCACCCTGGCCCTGATCCAGGCCTCGCAGTTCCTGTGGATGGCCGCCTTCGGCCTGTTCGCCGTGGTCTACCTGCCCATGCTGTGGCAGCCGCGGGTGGACGGGGCGGACGGGTGAACCCCGGCGGCGCGCCCCGTCCCCCGGCCGCCCCGTCCCCCGGCCGCCCCGCCACTGTCCGGCCCGCTCACCGGTGCCGGCGGACTGCCATTTGCTCCGCGGAAAATCCCGGGTCGGTGCAACCTTCACTTGCCCTGGAGGTAGCGGACGTCGTCGAAGGTGAGGACCCAGCGGGGGTAGAACACCACCAGCAGGGCGGTGAGCATGCCGGTGATGAAGGCCTCGGGAAAGAACATGAGCGGCAGGTAGCTCAGGTAGGAGCGGGTGAGCTGGCCCAGGCTGTAGGCCTCCGCCGCCAGCAGCAGGCCGAAGGCGATCAATACGGTGGCGGTGAGCGCCAGGCCGGCGCCGAAGAAGGCGTTGGCGAAGATGTAGACGAAGAAGTGGTTGGGCAGGCAGCGCTCCACCAGGCGGAAGATGCCCCAGGCCGCCAGCGCCGGCACCAGGCCCATGACCAGGCCGTTGAGCGGCAGCGCGGCCCAGTCGGCCTGGCCGCCGGCGGCCATGGCCAGCAGCACGAGGTTGAGCCCGACGAAGGCGAGCTGCCAGCGGAACATGAGGGTGAGCAGCATGGCACCCAGGTAGTGGTACTGGAGCCCGGGAAACGGCATGGTGGTGACGTGCCACAGCACGATGAGGAACACGCAGGCCCCGAGAAAGGCGTGGCTGCGCGAGCTGTCCAGCAGCACCTTCCACGGCGCAGTGCGGATGACCACGGCCCAGGCGGCGAGCCACGGCACCCCGGCGGCCCAGAGCCAGGCCTCGGGCACCAGTTGTGCCGGGATGTTCATGGCGGAGCGGGGCGCCGCGGCCCCGCCGGCGGGCATGCATCGGGATCCCAGGAGCGCAGGTGGAGATCGCGCTGGGGAAACGGGATCTCGATGCCGTGCTCGCGAAACATGGCGTCGATGGCGAAGTTGAGATCGCTCACCACCATGAGCCTGCGATCGATGTTGCGGATGTACGCCCGCAGCTCGAACTCCAGGGCGCTGTCCCCGAAGGCCCGGAACAGCACCCACGGCTCGGGCATGGTGCCGTCGGTGATGACGTCCGGGTGCTCGCGCGCCACCTGCAGCAGCAGGCGCTTGACGAGCTGGGTGTCGGAGCCGTAGGCCACGCCCACCGGCACCCGCACCCGGCCGCGGGGATCGCCCAGCATCCAGTTGGTCACCTGGCCGGAGATGAGATCGCTGTTGGGCACGATGACGTCGGCCTTGTCGAAGGTCTGGATCTGGGTGGAACGGATGCGGATCTTGCGCACGTAGCCCTCGGTGTCGCCCACCGAGATCCAGTCGCCGGTGCGGATGGGGCGCTCGAACAGCAGGATCAGGCCGGAGACGAAATTGTTGACCACGTTCTGCAGGCCGAAGCCGATGCCCAGCGACAGGGCGCCGGCGACGATGGCCAGGTTGGTGAACTCGAAGCCGGCCACGCCCAGCCCCACCAGGGCGGCGATGGCCACGCCGCTGTAGCCGGTGATGGCGGCGATGGCCTCGCGGGCGCCGTGATCGAGCCGGGTCTGCGGCAGCCAGCGCCGCTCCAGCCGCGTGCGGAACCAGCCCGCCACCGCCAGCAGCAGGGTGAACGCCAGCGCACCCAGCAGCAGCCGGGAGGGCACGATGGTGAGCGAGCCCACGGTGAAGCCCTCCACCAGGTAGCGGTAGGCCTCCTGCAGCACCGGGTCGGAGATGCCCCAGATCTTCAGCAGCAGCCACGCGAACCCGGCCCAGATGGCGGCCAGGGTCAGCAGCCGCAGGGAACGCAGGCCGGGGAAGTGGTCGCCGGCCTTGAGGCCCAGGGCCCGGCGCACCGCGCGGTGCCAGTCCTCGGTGCCGTGCTCCAGCCCCTGGTACAGCTCCTGGAACATGCGGTTGACCAGCACCAGCAGGCCCACCGCACCCAGCGTGCCGATGACCACCAGGAGGATGCGTTCGGACAGGTTGCGCCAGCCCCACCACTCCGCCACCAGCACCATGACCAGCAGGCCCTGCAGGGCCAGCCGCCGCCACAGCGCGCGGGCGAAACGGGGAAAACCGCCCACCAGCCACACCGCCCACATGAGGTTGGCGACGAAGAAGCCGGCGAACACCCCGCGCGCGAGCAGGAACGCCGTCTCCGGCAGGCGCCGTTCGAGGATGGTGGCGAACAGCAGGTAGCCCACGTACAGCAGCGTGGCCAGCACCTTGAGCCGCCGGGCCAGGGGGACGGCCACCCCGCCCGGCACTTCGACGAAGGACTGCGCCGGCGGCAGCGGCTGCAGGAACAGGTGGATGGCGGCCAGCAGCAGGACGTAGAACGGCAGGCCGTAGGCGGCCACGCTGCCCAGCGGCGCCGGGTCCGCGCCCGCGGTGGTGGCCAGGGCAAAGCCCGCGGCCGCCGAGGCGAACAGCAGGTGGGGTGCGTAGTGGGCCAGGCTCGCGAACAGGGCGCGGGTGAAGCGGGCCGACAGGGTGGCCGCGGTGAAATGATGGGCCAGCCACAGCAGCAGGCCGCGGCGCAGCCACAGGCCGATGGCCGCGGCCAGGGCCAGGAGCAGCACCAGCAGCCCGAGGCGGCCCAGGGGCATGCGCCACAGCGCGCCCAGCTCGCGCCACAGCTGCACCGCGGTGTCGCGCCAGATGACCGGCTCGCGCAGGGTCTCGGCCGCCAGCGACCACACGGGCGGGCCGCGGGCCAGCAGGCGCTGCGCCAGCAGGGCCTTGTGCCGCTCGCCCACCTTGGCCAGCAGCTCCTCGGCCTGCAGCGACAGCAGCCGGCAGGAGGCCTGGCGCTTCTCCAGCGCCGCCTTCTCCCGGGCCAGGGCCGCGCGCTTGCGCTTGACCTCCGGCGGCTCGGTGGCGGCGGGCTCGCCCAGGCTCTCGATGCTCTTCTCCAGGTCCGCCAGCGCCGTGCTCACCTCCTCCACGCAGGCGCCGGCGGCGGTCTTGGCACTGGTGAGGCGGGCCAGCCAGTCCTTGAGCCGGCCCTCGTCGTAGCGGCGCCGCCGGAGGTCGCGCTCGATGCCCCTGAGTTCCTTTTTCAGCGCCTTGATGTCGGGGCCCGGCGGGGCCTCGTCGGCCGCCGGCGCCGCCGGTGCGGCCAGGAGCAGGCCCAGCAGCAGCGGCACGGGGTGCAGCAGGGCGATGGCGCGGAGGGACGGCATGGGCGTTATGTTACCCCGACAGTTGCATGAAATTCGTGATGAATCGTGCTTTCGTGCCCCGATGGCAGGCGCCGGGGAGCTGCCCGGTGCACACCCCCTCGCCCCGACCCTCTCCCCCGCGACGCGGGGAAGAGGGGGACGGGAAAAACCGGTCGCGGCGCACGGGGTGCCGGGGAGTTGCCCGGTGCCCCCCCTCGCCCCGACCCGGGGGGACGGAAAACCGGTCGCGGCGCCGGGGCCCGCCGCGCGCGAACAGGCGGTCCCTCTCCCGCCCCGAGGGGGAAAGGGTGAGGGGACGGGAACACGGTTTTTTCCTGCTCGTGCAGCCTTCCCCACTCTGATTCCCTTTATCCCTGTGGGGAGGAAAGAATTCATGCAATATAAACAGGTTGCCCCAGGCAAGGGGGCGTGACGCAGGGCGCCGTGCGGTTCCCGCACCGGGGCCATATAGGCCCTACATGGTTCCTATATAGGGGCTACATAGGGACTATATAGTAACTATGTAGTACCCTATATAGCATGCTGCACGGCCCGGCCTATGTTCCCCGCCGGCGGGCCAGCAGTCGCAGGCGGAGGGCATTGAGGCGGATGAAGCCCTCGGCGTCGCGCTGATCGTAGGCGCCCTGGTCGTCCTCGAAGGTGGCGATGCTCTCGTCGAACAGCGAGTCGGTGTCGGAACGCCGGCCCACGACGCTGACGCCGCCCTTGTACAGCTTGAGGCGCACGGTACCGTTGACCGTCTCCTGGGAGGCGTCGATCATCTCCTGAAGCATGCGCCGCTCGGGCGACCACCAGTAGCCGTTGTAGACGAGGCTGGCGTAGCGCGGCATGAGTTCGTCCTTGAGATGGGCCACCTCGCGGTCCAGGGTCAGCGACTCCATGGCCCGGTGGGCCTTGAGCAGGATGGTGCCGCCCGGGGTCTCGTAGCAGCCGCGCGACTTCATGCCCACGTAGCGGTTCTCGACGATGTCGGCGCGGCCGATGCCGTGGGCCCCGCCCACCTCGTTGAGCCGGGCCAGGACCGCGGCCGGGCTCAGGCGCTCGCCGTCCACCGCCACCACGTCGCCGCGGGCGAATTCCAGTTCCAGGTACCGGGGCTCGTCGGGCGCCTGTTCCGGGGCCGTGGTCCAGCGCCACATGTCGGGCTCGGGCTCGGCCCAGGGGTCCTCGAGCACGCCGCCCTCGTAGGAGATGTGCAGCAGGTTGGCGTCCATGGAATAGGGCGAACCGCCGCCCTTCTTCTTGAAGTCCACCGGGATGCCGTGACGCTCGGCGTAGGCCATGAGCTTCTCGCGCGAGGTGAGGTCCCATTCGCGCCACGGCGCGATGATGCGGATGTCCGGGTTGAGGGCATAGGCGCCCAGCTCGAACCGCACCTGGTCGTTGCCCTTGCCGGTGGCGCCGTGGGCGATGGCGTCGGCCCCGGTCTCGGCCGCGATCTCCACCAGCCGCCGGGCGATGAGGGGGCGGGCGATGGAGGTGCCCAGGAGGTACTCGCCCTCGTACAGGGCGTTGGCGCGGAACATGGGGAAGACGTAGTCGCGGACGAAGGTCTCGCGCAGGTCCTCGATGTAGATCTCCTTCACCCCCAGGGCCTCGGCCTTGGCCCGGGCCGGTTCCACCTCCTCGCCCTGGCCGATGTCGGCGGTGAAGGTGACCACCTCGCAGCCGTAGGTCTCCTGCAGCCACTTGAGGATGATGGAGGTGTCCAGGCCCCCGGAATAGGCCAGCACGACTTTTTTCACGTCAGCCATGGATGCATCCCGTCCCGAATCGGAAACTCCGGATCATTGTGCGCCGGACCGGCACGGCGCGCCAGCCGGCCGCGCCCTCAGCGCCGCTTGCGGGCGCTGCGGCGCAGGCGCGCCAGCAGGCGCCGGGCCAGGTCGCCGAACAGCTCGGTCTGGGTGGGGTGCGGGTGGATGGCGTGGGCCACCTGCTCCAGGGTCAGCCCCGCGCTCACCATCATCACGCCCTCGCCGATGAGGGTGTCGGCGTGGTCGGCCAGGAAGTGCACGCCCACGATGCGGTGCGAATCCTTGTCCGCCACCAGCTTGATGAGGCCGTGGCGCTCGTCGTTGATCATGGCCTTGGCGTCGATGTTCATGGGCACCTTGACCTCCACCGCGTCGATGCCGCGGGCCCTGGCCTGCTCCACCGACAGGCCCACGAAGGCGGCCTCGGGCCGGGTGAAGATGACGCCGCAGTCCCTGGTCTCGTCGTAGGCCATGTCCTCGCCGGCGATGACCGCCGCCGCCACCCGGCCCTGCTGGGCCGCGGTGTGGGCCAGCATGTAACCGCCGATGACGTCGCCCACGGCGAAGATGTGCGGCACCGAGGTGCGGCAGCGCTCGTCGGCCCTGATGACGCCGTTCTCCACTTCCACCCCGGCCTTGTCCAGCGCCAGCGGCTCCAGCACCGGCCGCTTGCCAGTGGCCATGAGCACGTGGTCGCAGGTGAAGCTGCGGTTCTTGCCCTGCGCATCGGTGTAGCTCACCTTCATGGCCCCGGGCTCGCCCTTGATGGACCTGACCTGGACCCCGGTCTCGATGGCCAGGCGCGGGTCGTCGTTGAGCACCGCGGTGAGCTGCGCCGCCACTTCCGGCTCCACCTCGGCCAGGATGCGCTCGCGCCCCTCCAGCAGCAGCACCCGGGTGCCGAAGTCCTGGAAGATCTGGGCCATCTCCACGCCGATGGCACCGCCGCCGATGACCCCCAGGCGCCGGGGGCGCTCCCTGAGCGACCAGACCGTGTCGGAGGTGAGCACGCCGCCGCTCTCGAGCCCCTCGCGGGCGCCGGGGATGGGCGGCACGAAGGGCGGCGCGCCGGTGGCGATGACGGCACAGGCGAACGAGACGCGCCGGCCCTTGCCGCCGGTGCCCGGCCGCGGGCGCACGTGCGGGTCCTTGACGTTGCCCGAGGTGTCCACGAACACGTGGTGGTCGTCCTCGAAGCGGGCGAAGCCCTGGATGACGTCGATCTTCACGCCCTTGTCGGTGTTGAGCGCCATCTGGCCGCGGGTCTCCAGCACCTTGCGCCGGGTCTGCTCCAGCCGCTTCCAGTCCAGCTCGGGCTTGCCGGTCTTCACCCCCAGGTGGGCATCAGTGGTACGGTCGCGGATGCGGTCGGCCGCCGCGCGCCAGGCCTTGGACGGGATGCAGCCGCGCCACAGGCATTCGCCGCCCGGGAACGGGGCGTCGTTGATCATGGCCACCCTGAAACCGTGCTGGGCCAGGTCGCGGGCGCAGTCCTCGCCGCCGGGGCCGCCGCCGATGACCACCACGTCGTAGTCCCACTCGCCCGCGGGCAGGGTGAAGCCGGAGGGCGCCGGGGCCGGGGCCGCCGCGCCGGGCGCGGCGCCCTCGACCCAGGCGGGGTTCTCCACCAGTTCGCGGAAGCGGTTGAGGAACTTGGCGGCGTCGGCGCCGTTGATGATGCGGTGGTCGGCGGTGATGGTCACCGGCATCCCCTGCGGGCCCTGGCTGGCGATGGCGAAGATGGCCGAGGTGCCCGGCGAGGGAATGGCGTCGAACAGCGCCACCCCCAGCATGCCCATGTTGGAGATGGTGAAGGTGGGGTTGGAATACTCGTCGGGCTTGAGCCGCCGGATGCGGGCACGGGCCACCAGGTCGCGCCAGTTGGCGTTGAGGTCGGCCAGGTCGCGGTTGACCACATCGCGCAGCACCGGCACCACCAGGCCCATGCCCTCGGTCTCCACCGCCAGGCCGATGTCCACCTGCTCGCGCTCGACGATGCGGTCCTCGTGCTGGTAGACGGCGTTGACCTTGGGGAAGTCGCGGATGGCCAGGGCCGCGGCCTTGGCCAGGGTCACGGTGAGGGAGAAGCCGTGCTGCTTGGAGATCTTCTTCAGGGTGTCGGGATTGATGTTCACCGTGACCCGGAACAGGGGCATGGAGAGGGAATATTCCATGCTGTGGGCCACCGCCTTCTCCATGGCATCCATGGGGCGGCCCTCGCCCGGCACCTGGTAGATGCGGCGCACCGCGGTCTTCTGGGTCTCGGCGTTGAGCACGTCGGCGGCGACGATGACGCCGCCGGGGCCGGTGCCGGTGATGCTGTTGAGATCGATGCCGTGGGCCCCGGCCAGCTGGCGCGCGTAGGGGGTGGCCTTCGCGGTGCGCGGGCGCGGCGCCGGGGTCGCCCCGGGCGGCTGGGCCGGAATGCGGGTCTTGGGCTTGGCCGTGCCCGGCGGCTCGGGTTTCGCCCGCGGCGCCTCCGGCGGCGGCGGCGCGGCGGCGGTGCGGGCGCGGCGCACGTCCCTGACCTGGGACGGCTCGGGCACCAGCCAGGCGATGGGCTCGCCCACGGGCACCACCGAGTCCGCCTCCGCCAGCGGCCCGGACAGATAACCCTCGCGGAACACCTCCACGTCCATGATGGCCTTGTCGGTCTCCACCTGGGCCACCACGTCGCCGCGCTCCACCTTGTCGCCGGGCTGCTTCTCCCAGCTCACCACCACGCCCTCGGTCATGGTGTCCGAGAGCTTGGGCATCTTGATGGGATGGGCGCCCTCGGCCGGGGCCTCCTCTTCGGCGGCCGGGGCCGCGGGTTCGGCGGCTGCCGGTCCGGAGGGCTCCGCGGCGGCCGCGGGCTCCGGCGCGGCGGCCGGCGGCGCCCCGCCCTCCTCGCGCACCTCGTCGGCGCTGGCCACCAGGTAGCCGATGGGCTCGCCCACGGGCACCACCGCGTCCACCGGCGCCAGCGGCCCGGACAGGTAGCCCTCGCGGAACACCTCCACGTCCATGATGGCCTTGTCGGTCTCCACCTGGGCCACCACGTCGCCGCGCTCCACCTTGTCGCCGACGTTCTTCTCCCAGCTCACCACGGTGCCCTCGGTCATGGTGTCCGAGAGCTTGGGCATCTTGATGACGTACGGTTCGGCCATGCGTTGCCTGCTTCGTTGTCCGGATGGGGCGGCCGGGCTCAGATGCGGCCCATGACCTTGAGCGCCCCCTGGTAGACGTCGTCGGCGTCGGGGATGGCGGCCTTCTCCAGGTTCTCGGCGTAGGGCACGGGGACGTCGGCGGCGTGGATGCGCACCGGCTGGGCGTCGAGGGCGAAGAAGCAGTCCTCGATGATGCCGGTGATGATCTCGGAGCCCACGCCCACCGGGGCCTCGTCCTCCTCGGCCACCAGCACGCGGTGGGTCTTTTCCACCGAGCGGCGGATGGTCTCGCGGTCGATGGGCTTGAGTGCGCGCAGGTCGATGACCTCGGCGCTGATGCCGTCGGCCTCCAGCCGCCGGGCCGCCTCCAGGCACAGGTGCACGCTGTAGTTGTAGCCGATGAGGGTGATGTCCTCGCCCTCGCGCACCACCTCGGCCCCCTCCAGCGGGCGGAAGAACTCCTCGTCCGGCACCTCCTCCTTGAGGTTGTACATCTGCTCGTGCTCGATGACGATGACCGGGTCGTTGCAGCGCACCGCCGACTTGAGCATGCCGTAGGCGTCCAGCGGGCCGCGCGGGGTCACCACGCGCAGGCCGGCGGTGGACATGAACATGCGTGCCAGCCGCGCCGAGTGCTGGGCCGCGAGCTGGTGCGCGGTGCCGCCCGGGGTGCGGATGACGATGGGGCACTGCACGCGGCCGCCCGACATGTAGCGGATCTTGGCCGCGGCGTTGATGATGGTGTCCAGCGCCAGCAGCGCGAAGTTGATGGACATGATCTCGATGATGGGGCGCATGCCCGCCATGGAGGCGCCGATGCCGATGCCGGTGTACGAGTTCTCGGAGATGGGCGTGTCGATGACCCGCTCGGGGCCGTACTTGTCATACAGGCCCTGGGTGGCCTTGTAGGTGCCGCCGGCGACGCCGATGTCCTCGCCCATGGCGATCACCATGGGGTCGTTGGCCAGCTCCTCGTCGTGGGCGCGGCGGATCGCCTCCCAGTATGCAATCACTGCCATGGTGAACTTCCTCGATGCCTATTTCTGCAGCGGCCCGATCCAGCGCGGATCCGGGTTGTCGTCCAGCACGTAGCGGGTCAGGTCCTCGACCTTCGGCGGCGGACTCTCCTCGGCGAACCGGACGATGTCGTTCTCGATCTCGTCGTCGATCTCCTTTTCCATCGCCTTGATGTCCTCGGGCGTGATGACGCCCTCCTCGATGAGCCGGGCGCTGAAGATGCGGATGGGATCGCGCTTCTCCCACTCCTTCTCCTCCTCCCGGGTGCGGTAGCCCTTGGCGTCGGACATGGAGTGGCCGCGGAAGCGGTAGGTCATGAACTCGATGAAGTAGGGCCGGCGCTTGCCGCGCACGTAGTCGATGGCCTTCTCCGCTGCCTCCATCACCACGTCGATGTCCATGCCGTCGTGCTGCGAGGCCTCGATGTTGTAGGCGCACATGCGCTTGTACTGGTCGGTGACCGCGGTCGAGCGGTCGATGCGGGTGCCGATGGCGTACTGGTTGTTCTCGCACACGAACAGCACCGGCAGGTCCCAGATGGAGGCCATGTTCATGGTCTCGTGGAACGTGCCCTGGTTGTTGGCGCCGTCGCCGAGGAAGCAGATGGCGATCTGATCGGTGCTCTTGTGCTTGCAGGCCAGGGCCAGGCCCGCGGCCAGCGGGAAGGGCTGGCCCACCAGGGCGTAGCCGCCCATGAAGTTCACCGTGGGATCGAAGATGTGCATGGAGCCGCCGCGCCCGCGCGAGGAGCCGGTCTCCTTGCCGTAGAGCTCGGCCATGACCTCGCGCGGCGGGGCGCCGGTCTTGATGGCGTGGATGTGGTCGCGGTAGCCGGTGATGACGTAGTCGCCGTCGGTGCCGCGGTTGACCCGGGCCTTCTCCAGCACCCCGGTGGCCACCGCCTCCTGGCCCGAATACAAATGGAGGAAACCGCCGATCTTGCGCTCCATGTAGGCCTCGAAGCAGCGGTCCTCGAAGCGGCGGTAGAACATCATCTCGCGCAGCAGGCGCTTGCGGTCGGCTTCGTTCATGGAGCCCTTACCTTGTTAATTGCTTGTAAATCAAACGGCTGCGGGCCAGGCGGGAGCGGGCCGGGCCGGAAAGCGGCGTATGATCGGCCTTTTGGCCCATGAGGTCAAGGAAGGCCCGGCCCGCGGGTCCGGCGTCCGGCCCCCTTTTCACGGCGAAATCATCGATTTATGGTCACGGCGGCTAAACCCGGCCCGGCGCCTGCCGATAACGCGGGCAGTCCCCGGCGACCCCCTGCGCAGGCTACGGACACGCCCATGTCGGAACTGGTGATACGCGAATGGCTCGAACGCCTGGCCGAGACCGTGGCCCGGCGCGACCTGGACGGCCACATGGCATTGATCTCGAAAAAGGTGTATGTCTATGGCCTGCCCGGCGACAAGACGGTGGACTACGCGGGCTGGCGGCTGCGGCGCGAGAACGAGCTGCGCAAGGGGCTGCTGGCCGGCCTGCGGCACAACGGCGTCACCATCCGCAACATCGGCCTGCGCCGGGTGGGCTTCAACACCACCGAGACCCTGGTGGCCGCCAGCGGCCACGAGGTGGCGGTGAACAAGGACATGATCCTCGAACAGGAGGAGGACGGCCAGTGGCGGCTGGTGGAGGAAAAGATCCTCCACTGGCAGGTCCGCCCCGGCGGCGCACGGCATGAGCAAAAAGAAAAAGACCCGCCTTGAACGCGACTCCATGGGCGAGCTGGAGGTTCCGGCCGACGCCCTCTACGGCGCCCAGACCCAGCGCGCCGTCGACAACTTCCCCATCAGCGGCCTGACCCTGCCGCCGCCCCTGATCCAGGCCCTGGCCCGGATCAAGGCCGCCTGCGCCCGGGTCAACGCCGAGCTGGGCCTGCTGGACCAGGCGCGCGCGGAGGCCATCGCCGCGGCTGCCGACGAGGTGGCCGCGGGGCGGCACCTGGAGCACTTCCCGGTGGACGTGTTCCAGACCGGCTCCGGCACCTCCAGCAACATGAACGCCAACGAGGTCATCGCCCGCCTGGCCGCGGAGCGCGCCGGCGTGGACGTGCATCCCAACGATCACGTCAACATGAGCCAGTCCTCCAACGACGTGTTCCCCAGCGCCATCCAGCTCGCCGCCTGTGCCGAGATCTCGCACTGGCTGCTGCCGGCGCTGGATCACCTGGCCGCCACCATCGAGGGCCGGGCACAGGAGCTGGCCGGCGTGGTCAAGACCGGGCGCACCCATCTCATGGACGCCATGCCGGTGACCCTGGGCCAGGAGCTCTCGGGCTGGGCCCACCAGGTGCGCCAGGACATCTACCGCCTGCAGGCGGCCCTGACCCGGCTGGCGCAGCTCCCCGTCGGCGGCACCGCGGTGGGCACCGGCGTCAACGCCCCGGCCGACTTCGGTCCGCGCGTGTGCGCCCAGCTGGCCGAGGCCACCGGGCTCGCCCTGCGCAGCAGCGACAACTACTTCGCCGGCCTCTCGGCCCCGGACGCCGTGGTGGAGACCAGCGGCCAGCTCCGCACCACCGCGGTGAGCCTGATGAAGATCGCCAACGACCTGCGCTGGATGAACAGCGGCCCGCTGGCGGGGCTGGCCGAGATCGCCCTGCCTGCGCTGCAGCCCGGCTCTTCCATCATGCCGGGCAAGGTCAACCCGGTGATCCCGGAGGCGGTGGCCATGGTCTGCGCCCAGGTCATGGGCAACGACGCCACCGTGGCCGTCGCCGGGCAGTCGGGCAACTTCCAGCTCAACGTCATGCTGCCGGTCATGGGCTACAACCTGCTCCAGAGCATCCACCTGCTCACCAGCGCCGCCCGCGTGCTGGCGGACAAGGCCGTCGCCGGCTTCCAGGTCAACGAGGACCGCCTGCGCGAGGCACTGGAGCGCAACCCCATCCTGATCACGGCGCTCAATCCCGTCATCGGCTACGAGAAAGGGGCGGCCATCGCCAAGCGCGCCTACGCCGAGGGCCGGCCGCTGCTGGAGGTGGCGCGGGAGATGACCGATCTGCCGGAAGAGGAACTGAAGCGCCTGCTGGATCCCCTGCGCCTCACCCGGGGCGGCCTGCCCGGGGGCGACTGAGCCGGGACGGCGGCCGGCGGGGCGGCACTCCCCGGTGCGGCGCGCGGCATTTTGAGAACGGGTTCTGGTCCGCTTGGACAACGATGCCCTTTAATGCAATGATGCGGGCTCCGCCACCGGATGACGCACGCCATGAGAATGCTGTCTGCCGCCTGCTGTCTCCTGCTGGCCGCCGCCGCGGCCGCCGGAGAGAGCATCGCGCCGGAATACCTGCCGGGTGACGACTTCGCGCCGCGTTTCGAACCGGGCGCCGCCGTGCCGCCACCGGCGCCCGAGGTCTATGCCCCCCGCTTCACCCCCGGCGCCACGCCCGAACCCGCCGCGGTGCCCGCCCCCGAACCCCTGACCGAACAACCGGTCCCGCCGCAGCCGGCCCCCGCGGCGGAGACCGACACCCCCTGAGTTCATGCTCCGCCTGCTGCTCCTGCGCCATGCCAAGTCCCAGTGGGGCAGCCCCGACCTGGCCGATGCCGACCGCCCCCTCAACGAGCGCGGCGAGCGCGATGCGCCGGAGATGGGCCGGCGCCTGGCGGCCGCCGGCCTGGTCCCGGCCCGGGTCCTGTGCAGCCCGGCGGTGCGGGCCGAGACCACCGCCCGCCTGGTGCTGGCCCAGATGGCCCCGGCACAGCCGGAACTGGTGCTGGAAAAGGGGATCTACGACGCCAGCCCGGCGCGGCTGCTGGACATCCTCACCGCCCAGCCCGACGCGGTGACACCGCTCATGCTGGTGGGCCACAACCCCGGGCTGACCGAACTGGCCAACCGCCTGGGCCGCGACCTGCACATCGACAACATTCCCACCTGCGGCGTGGTGTGCCTGGACTTCGAGATCGAAAGCTGGCGCCAGCTCACCCCCTACCTGGGCCGGCTGGTGCTGTTCGACCGCCCATCGTGACAACAGGCGGGACACGCCGGGTGCCATGGCCGCGCCATCGCACCGGGCAGGACCGCCTCCGTCCTCTGCCCTCCGTCTTCTGTCCTCCGTCTTCTGTCCTCTGTCCTCCGTCCTCTGAATTACCACCAGTACTTGTCGAACAGCTCGGGATGGGCCCAGTCGCGGCTGTTGAGCCAGTCGGGAGTGATCTTGTAGTCGTGCAGGTCGAAGGTGTAGACGCGCACCTCGGCCTCGCCGCGCGGATAGCGGCCGATGCGGATGAGCCCCAGCGCCAGCAGGTCGGCCTCGTGCCAGGTGGCGGGATCATCGCCGGGCGCCACCCGCAGGGCCACCACCACCCGCTGGGCGTGGAGATCCCGGAGCCGTGCCAGCAGCATCTCCCCGGTGTGCTTGTCCACCCTCTCCAGCACGCCGGAGACGTAGGCCAGGTCCAGCCGCCCCAGTGCATCCACGCTGGCCAGCCAGTCGCCGTGGCTCACGCACACCAGGCGTGCCGCGGGATGGGCATGCAGGTACTCGTTGAACAGCCCGCACTCCCCGCCCAGCACCAGGATGGAGGCCGGGCGCATCTGCTCGGCGAGCCGGAGCACGTCCTGCTGGTGGTCGTCGGCCATGCCTTTACCTGATTCGTTCCATAAACTTCCTCCCCGTGGGATGAAGGGGTCAGGAAAAAAGCCCGTGTTCCGATCCCCTCACCCTTGGCCCTCTCCCGCAGGGAGAGGGGAGCGTCTTTTCACCCGCCGCGGGGGGCTGGTGCCGTGACCGGTTTTTCCGTCCCCCTCTCCCCCGCATCGCGGGGGAGAGGGTCGGGGTGAGGGGGTGTGCACCGGGCAGCTCCCCGGCACCCCGCCGAAGACCGGACGAGTTTCATGCAACTGTCAGGTTCAGCCTAGCGCGTGGTGCCGGCCGGTGCGAGGCCCGGGGGTCGAAATGGGAACCAATTCCGCAGTGCCGCCCGTGGCATAATGGGTGCCGGCAACCGGAAACCCGCGCACGTGGATACCCTCACCCTCACCCGGCCCGACGACTGGCACCTGCACGTGCGTGACGGCGCCGTCCCGGCCCACGTGGTGCCCGACACCGCCCGCCGCTTCGCCCGTGCCATCATCATGCCCAACCTGGACCCGCCGGTGACCACGGTGGCCCAGGCCCGGGCCTACCGCGAGCGCATCCTCGCCGCGGTGCCGGCGGCGTGCGACTTCGAACCGCTGATGACGCTGTATCTCACCGAGGCCACCACGCCGGAGGAGATCCACGCCGCGGCCGCCGACCCCTGCGTGCACGGGGTCAAGCTCTACCCCGCCGGTGCCACCACCCATTCCGAGGCCGGCGTGCGCGACCTGCGCCGGGTCCGGCCGGTGCTGGCGGCCATGGCCGAGACCGGCCTGCCGCTGCTGGTGCATGGGGAGGTCACCGATCCGGCGGTGGACGTGTTCGACCGCGAGACCGTGTTCATCGAGACGGTGCTGGCCGGGCTGCTGGACCGCCTGCCCGACCTGCGCGTGGTGCTGGAGCACATCACCACCGAGTTCGCGGTGGACTT
>JALUTW010000342.1 GCA_027021685.1 Chromatiales bacterium
TGGAGGGGTGCTCCTCGCCGGTGCGCACGTAGCGCAGCACGTCCGGGCCGTGGGCGATCCAGTCCATCTCCCGCCCGGCCCCGCGGCGCCCGCAGAACAGCAGCCGGTCGCCCGGGGCCAGGGCGGTGTCGTCGGCGGGCACCAGGCGGTTGTCGCCCGCCCGCACCAGCAGCAGGGGCACGCAGGGCAGGCGCTCGTCGCGCAGGCGCGGATTGCGGCACAGGTCGCCCACCCGCACCGTTTCGCCCCGGGCCAGGGCCGAGTACACGGCGCCGGCGCCGCGGGGCGTGATGTCCAGCGACCAGGTGGCCGGGGCCTCCTCCTCGATGACTCCGCCGATGCGGGAGACGAGTTCGTTGGCCCAGTCGTTGTCCTGGGTCGCGGCCAGGTCCAGGAACTCGGCCAGCAGCGGGGTGGTGATGAGGGCGAAGATCTTGTGCGCGATGACGCTGCCGCGCTGCATCACCAGGTCCACCTCCGCGGCACGGAACAGCGGCTCGTTGGTGCGCTGGTTCTGGCGCGCCACGGTGAACAGCCCGGAGTTGAGCGCCCGCGCGGTGACGATGATGGACAGGTTGTTGGCATCCGAGTCGGTGCCGGCGACGATGCCCGCGGCTCCCTTCACCCCGGCCTGCATCAGGGTGCGGGCGTCGGTGCCCAGCCCGGCCACCGTGCCCGCCGGGGCGCCGGCGGCCTCGGGCTGCGATTCCACCACCTGCACCTCCACCCCCTCGGCCCGCAGGCGCCGGTAGACCGCCTTGCCGAAGCGGCCGTAGCCGCACAGGATCCAGCGGCCGTGGGGCGGAAACAACGGCTGCTGCAGGCGCTCGTGGGGCACGCCGGTGAGCCAGTCGAACAGCAGGTGCATGCCGGGCGCATGCACCGCCTGCGCCAGGCGGCCGGCGAAGGTCTCGAACGGGTTGATCACTTCCACGTTCCCCAGCGAGGCGATGTTCTCGGCCCCGGCCTGGGTCTCGGCCCGGGCGATGGTGCGCGCGCCGCGGCCCTGCAGCGAGCTGGCGATGGCGATGGTGAGGTTCACCTCGTCGCTGTTGGTGAGCGCCACCACGCCCACGCAGCGCGGGTGCCGCAGGCCGGCCTCCATGAGCCGGGCCGGGTCGGCCGCGTCGGCGCGCAGCCCCGGCACGTCGATGCCCAGGTCCTCCAGCTCCAGGGCGTCGATGCGCTCCTCGTCGATGTCGATGACCACCGCGCCGCGCCCGGAGTCCACCAGGGCCTTGACCAGCAGGCTGCCGGTGTCGCCGTAGCCGCACACCAGGTAGAAGGGCTCGGCCAGGCGCCGCACCGCGCGGCGGAAGGCGGTCTCGCGCAGCAGGCGGCGGAAGGCTGGCTCCTGCATGATGGACAGGCTGGTGCCGATGCCATAGAGCCAGGCCACCACCGTGGCATAGATGGATGCCGTGGCCCACATGCGCTGGGCCCCGGTGAAGGGATAGGGGATCTCGCCGAAGCCGATGGTGGTGCCCATGAAGCTGACGAAGTAGAAGGCATGGAAGAAATCCATGCGCCAGGGCCGGCCCTGGTCGTCCACGCCGGGGATGAGCACGAAGCCGAGAATGGAGACCGCGTAGGTGAGGATGAGCACCACCAGCGGTGCCCGCAGCCGCCGCAGCAGGAGATAGATCACGTTGTTCATGGCGGGCGTCCGCTCAGCGGCGCACGGTCATGGTCTCCGCCACCAGCAGCACCACCGACACCACGTTGGCCAGCAGCGCGCCGCCCGACAGCGACACCACCGCCACCACCGCATCCACGTCGTAGCCCGCAGGCGAGACATACGCCGCCCAGCCCCAGACCGTGGCCGCTGCCAGGAGCTGGAGGTCGGCCACCAGGCTGGTGGCCAGCAGCACCGCGCCCAGATGGGTGCGGTCACCGAACTTGAGCACGGTGGCAATGAGGTTGACGACGATGGCGGCGAACAGCTCGTAGGTGTTGTGATGCGCCGGATCGTCGATGTCGCCGATGAAGAAGCCGAAGTTGAGCGTAAGCGCGAGCAGGATGAAAAACGCAAACACGACCTTTTCGCGGTTCATGGCCGTTCCCCCTTGTTGTTGCCGGCCGCGGTGGTGCCGTAGAACCTGTTCTCGGGATTCCGCGCGCGTCGCGTTGTGGGTCCACGGCCGCAGGGAATCTCGAGACGGGTTCTAGCATAGCGGAAACCGGCCACCGCCGCGGCTCACTCCTCCGGCCAGGGCGGCAGGATGAAGTGGCGCAGGTCGCCCGGGTGCACGTGCTCCTCGGACACCGCCAGGAGGCAGGCGGAGATGCCCGCGGCCCGTACGCTGCCGGGATCGCCGCTCACCAGCGGGTGCCAGGCCGGCAGCTCCCGGCCCTCGGCCAGGCGGCGGTAGGCGCAGGTGGGCGGCAGGTCGGCCAGGGCCGCGCGCGGGAGCGTGCGGATGGCCAGGCAGTCGGCCACCCGCTCCCGCCGGTGGTCGTAGTCGCGGCAGCGGCAGGTGCCGGGATCCAGCAGGCGGCAGGCCACCCCGGTGTAGTGGAGCACGCCGCTGCCGGCATCGCGCAGCTTGATGAGGCAGCAGCGGCCGCAGCCGTCGCACAGGGCCTCCCACTCCGCGTCGGTGAGCTCAGCCAGGGCCTTGCGCCGCCAGAACGGAGCCGTGTCCGCCATGCTATAGTGTGCCCGCGGCCATGCCGCCATCCTGGCCCGGGACCGGCCGCCACTGCAAGGACCATGATCGAGCGCCTGCGCCGCTTCTTCGACCGCAACGTGCGCCATCCCGCCGAGGCGGGCGGGGACGAGGCCGAGCATGCCCTGCGCCTGGCCACTGCCGCGTTGCTGGTGGAGATGTCGCGCATGGACGACCAGGTGACCGACGCCGAGCGCACGACCATCGAGCAGGCCCTGTGCGAGAAGTTCGACCTGGCGCCGGAGGAGGCCGCCGACCTCATCCGGCTGGCCGAGGACGAGGCCCGCGAGGCCACCTCCTACTTCGGCTTCACCTCTCTCATCAACAAGTACTTCTCGCCCCGGCAGAAGATTCACATCGTCGAGCTGCTGTGGCAGGTGGCCTACGCCGACGGTCACCTGGAGAAATACGAGGAGCACCTGGTGCGGCGCATCGCCGACCTGCTGCACGTGCCGCACCGCGAGTTCATCGGCGCCAAGCTGCGCGCCCGGGGAGAGGCATAGGCCGGAGGCCGGCACCTGTTATATCCTATCCCCACCGACTGACTCCCCGCCGGGGCACGATCATGAGCGACACCGATACCCTCAGCCAGGCCGAGATGAATCCCGACGGCCTGTACCGCGAAGAGACCTTCACCGACCGCCGCGTGGGCACCATCATCCGCATGACCCCCGTGGACCGCGACGGGAACGCCGATCCCGGCCGGGAGGTGGTGTACGTGGGCCAGACCCAGATCCTCACCCCCATGGGCGCGGTGCCCATCACCTTCGAGATCCCCGCCGCGTCCCTGGGCGAGGCGGCGGAGAAGTTCGGCGCCGAGGCCAAGAAGGCGGTGGAGGAGACCATCGAAAAGGCCTCCGAGCTGCGGCGCCAGGCGGCCAGCTCCATCATCGTGCCCGAGGGCGGGGCCGGCGGCCTGGGCGGGGCCGGCGGCCTGCCGGGCGGGGGCGTGCCCGGCGGCGGCAAGATCCAGATCCCCTAAGCTGCACCCATGGCGCCGCGCGGCGTGGTGGCGGCGGGCCATGCGGCCACCGCCGAAGCGGCGGCAGAGGTGCTGCGTGCCGGCGGCAACGCCTTCGACGCCGCGGTGGCCGCCTGCTTCACCGCCTGCATCGCCGAACCGGTGCTGTGCTCCCTGGCCGGCGGCGGGTTTCTCCTCGCCTGTCCGGCCGGCGGCCGGCCGCGGGTGTACGATTTCTTCGTCCAGACCCCGCTCCGCCGGCGCCCGCCGGCAGAGCTGGACTTCCACCCGGTCACCGCCGACTTCGGCACCGCGCGCCAGGAGTTTCACATCGGCCTGGGCGCAGCGGCCACGCCCGGCTGCGTGCGCGGCCTGTTCGCCGTCCACGGCGACCTGGGCCGCATGCCCATGGCCGAGCTGGCCGCCCCTGCCATGGCCCTGGCCCGGGAGGGGCTCACGCTCAACGAGTTCCAGGCCTACATCTTCAGCATCGTCGCCCCCATCTACCTGGCCACGCCCGGGGCCCGGGCCGTGTTCGCCGACCCCGGCCATCCGGGCCGCATCGTGGGCAGCGGCGCGGTGCTGCGCCAGCCGCAGCAGGCGGACTTCATGGAGGCCCTGTGCCGCGAGGGGCCGGACCTGTTCCATCGCGGCGAGGTGGCCGCGGCGGTGGAGGCCCTGTGCCGGGAGGGCGGCGGCCATCTCACCCGCGGGGACCTGGCCCGTTACGCCGTCGCCCGCCACCCGCCGCTGGCACGGGAGCACCTGGGTGCACAGGTCCTGCTGACGCCGCCGCCGTCCGCCGGCGGGCTGCTGGTGGCCGCCGCCCTGGCCCTGCTGCACCATCGCCCTCCGCCCCGGCCGTGGGGCTCGCCCGGCCACCTGCGCCACCTCGCCCGCGTGCTGTCCGCCACCGACGCCCTGCGCGGGGACATCCTCGCCCACGGCACGCTGGCGCCCGGTGCCCGCGAGCGGCTGGAGGACGCCCGGCTCCGGGAATACCTGCAGCGGCTGGCCGGCCCCCCGGCGCGCCGCGGCACCACCCACGTGTCCATCATCGATGCCGCGGGCAACCTGGCCGCCATGACCGTGAGCAACGGCGAGGGCTGCGGCCACCTCATTCCGGGCACCGGCGTCATGCTCAACAACATGCTGGGCGAAGCCGACCTTCATCCCGGCGGTTTCCACCGCTGGCCCGGGGACCGGCGCATGACCTCCATGATGACGCCGGGCGCGGTGCTGGGCCCGGGGCCGCGCCGCATCGCCCTGGGCTCCGGCGGCTCCAACCGCATCCGCAGCGCGCTGGCCCAGGTGCTGTCCAACCTGCTCCACTTCGATCTCGCGCCCGGCGAGGCCGTGGCCCGTCCCCGGCTGCACGTGGAGGGCGGGCATCTCAGCCTGGAGGGCGGCCACGACCCGGCGGCGGTGGCGGCGCTGACCGCGGACTGGCCCGAGCACACGGTGTGGGAAGACCGCAACCTGTTCTTCGGCGGCGCCCACCTGGCGGTGCAGGACGGCGCCACCTTCACCGGCGCCGGCGATCCCCGCCGCGGCGGCGTGAGCCTGGTGGTGGACTGAACGGCTGATGCAGAACCGAGGTCGCCCCCAGGGGTTCGGACCGTTGGGGTCCGGCCCCGGCCCGCGGCGCATGGCCGGGGACGCCGGCGGTGCAGGACCCCGGCCGGGGGCATGGGGCCCGGGCCCCGCACCGGGACCCGGGGCCGCCAGTCCACGGCGACCCGCGATGCAGCCATGCTCGGGCCATGAGCCCGGCAGTTCCGAAGGCGATGCTGGAACTGGACGGGGCCCGGGGAGAAGGCGGCGGCCAGGTGCTGCGCACCGCGCTGGCCCTGTCCCTGTGCCTGCAGGTGCCGGTGCGCCTGTTCAACATCCGCGCGCGGCGCCGGCGGCCGGTTCCAGGTGCGGGAGCTGGAGAACGGCCGCTGGGAGATCGCGTTGTGATGGCGCGGGACCGCGCACGCCCCGCTCCCCCGGCGGAGCGGGGCACCGCGGTCACGGTCGGCACGGGCCCTCGCCGGCCTTCTTGCGGTAGACGGACTCGCGGCCGGTGCGGCTGGTGACGATGCGCAGCTCGGTGTGAGCGGAATCGTAGTGGAACACGGTGATGACGTCGCGGCCGTTGCGGGTGAACACCGCCTTGACCATGTCCGGCGCCACCACGTAGAACCCGGGCACCCGGGTGCCGTCGGCCCAGACGTTGTCCACGTCGCCGTCGGCGCGGAACTCCAGGGCATCGGACGGCCGGTCCTCGGGATCGTAGGCCAGCCTCCAGCATCCCGTGATCCACTGGGCATCGATGGCACCGGCGGACCCCGCCAGCAGCAGCCCCGCCAGTATCGCCGCAGCACGCCTCATGCCGTCCTCCCCGCACCCCGCTGCTTGTGCCCCGGTGCATAGTAGCGGAAAATGTCTCTCACCGCCTGCGGCGGCCCTCTCCGGAGATCCTCATCGCAAACCGTATCGGGAAACAGCATGACCAAGGTTGATCATCTGGTGGAACAGCACGTGCGCGAGTACCAGTCGCGCCTCAAGCACGTCGACGAGCTGCTGGCCCGGGCCCAGGCCGCGGCCCGGAACAGGCCCGGCCCCAGCCCGGAGCAGGAGGAGCTGGAGGCCCTGCGCCGCAAGCGCGACGAGCTGGCCAGCCAGTTCGATCGGCTGAGCTCGCTCAAGGACTGGCGCGAGGAGGAGCTGGAGAAGGCCGGCCCCATGGGCGTGTGGGATGCCGTGGCCCAGCAGCTCGAGGCCCTGGTGGAGCGGCTGGAGGGACGCGCGGACTGAAGTCCGGTCAGGGTCCCGCCGCGGGTGGCACCCGCACCATGGTGCGGCCCAGGGCACGCTGCCCGCGCCGCAGGTCGATGAGGTAGGCCGTCCCCGCCCGCGGCACCTGCATCACCAGCGAGTACTCCCCTTCCCGCCCGGTGACCGCGAGCCGGGCTTCCTTGATCAGGCGCTGGCTGCCGGCCTCGTGCAGGCGCGCCACCAGGCGCACCGCCGGTCCGGGAAAGTTGCGGTAGCGAAACCGCACCTTCACCTCCAGTCCGTTGCCGGGCAGCGCCTCCAGGTCGAAGACCCGCGGCCGGTCTCCGGGCAGGTTGCGCTCCAGGGTCCGGCGCAGCTCCGCCAGGTGAGGATCGCCGGGAAAGCGGTGCTGGGCCTCGTCCAGCACCCGCTCGGCCCGGGCCCAGCGGCGGTTGATGATGAGATCCGAGGCACGCTGGGCGAGGGCGTTGGCGATGCGGCGCAGGCCGCGCTCGGCCAGGACGTTGCCCGGATCCTCGGCCAGCACCCGCCTGAGCACGTCGTAGGCGCTGTCGCCCTCGGGCCGCAGCAGGCGGCCCGCATCGAACCGGCGCTGGGCCTGCAGCAGCAGGGCGTTGATGTGCCGGCGCCGGGCCCGTTCCCGTTCCAGGGCCTCGCGCAGGGCCACGAGGTCGGGCTGGTCCGGGGCCACCGCCAGCCCCTCGTCCACCCGGGCCAGGGCGCGTTCCAGGTCCCCGGCGTCCCGGGCCTGCCGCGCCTGCTCCAGCAGGGCGGCGGCGATGCGGGCCAGGCCTTCCCTGGCCGCGGCGTTGTCGGGCTCCAGGGCCAGCACCGCGCGCCAGGCATCGGCCGCGCTCAGGCCCTCGGGGCTCACCAGCTCGCCGCGGGCGAACCGCGCCTCGCCTGCCTCGAGCTGGGCCGCCACCTCCTCGGCCCGCTCGATGCGGGCCTGCATGTCCGTGTACTCCGGCGTCTCCGCGGCATCGGGAAACACCCGGGCCAGGTGCACCAGGTGCCGGCGGGCGGCGGCCAGGTCGCCGTCGGCCCAGGCCTGCCCGATGTGCTGCCAGAACCAGCGCTGGAGTTCCTCCAGCCCCTCGCGCCCCACGTCGTCGTCGGGCACGTGGCGCAGGCGGAAGCGGTACAGCCGGGCCAGCAGCTCGGCGTTCTCCGGCCTGGCGTCCAGCTCGCCGCGCAGGGCCACCAGCTTCTCCACCGGCGGCAGCTTGACGCCGGCGGGGGTTCCGCCGGGCGCGTCCCCGGGGCCGCCGGCGGCCGGTGCCGGCGCCGCGGCGGGTTCTTCCGGCGGCGGCAGATTGGCCTCCGGGGCGGGGGCCGTCTGCCCGGACGGCGGCGCCGGGGCACGGAACTGGTCCCGGCCAAACCAGGCCGCGGCCGCCGCGGCGGCCAGCACCAGCAACAGCAGCCACGGCCGGCGGCGGCGCTCCGGCGGGCGCGCCGCAGGACCCGGCCGGGGGGTGGGGCGGGCCTGCGGGCGCGGCGCGGTCGGCGGCGCGGCGCCCTCGGCCGGTTCGGCCAGGGTGGTGGCGGCGTAGTCGGTGGCGGCGGCCGCATCCAGCACCCCGCTGGCCTCGATCATGTCCAGCTGGAAATCGGGCAGGGCCTCGATGGCGGCCGCCAGCTCGCCGGCGCTCTGGTAGCGGTGCTCCGGCGACTTGGACATGCAGGTGTTGATGATGGGCTGGAACAGCTGCAGGGCCGAGG
>JALUTW010000343.1 GCA_027021685.1 Chromatiales bacterium
GGATCCGGTTGAGGCGGTCCCGCGCCTCCAGGATCTCCTTGGCGTGGATCTCGATGTCCGCGGCCTGGCCCTGGAAGCCGCCCAGGGGCTGGTGAATCATGGTCCGGGAGTGGGGCAGCGCGTAGCGCTTGCCCTTGGCTCCGCCGGCCAGCAGCACCGCGCCCATGGAGGCCGCCTGGCCGATGCACATGGTGCTCACGTCCGGGCGCACGAACTGCATTGTATCGTAGATGGACAGCCCCGCCGTGACCGAGCCCCCTGGCGAATTGATGTACAAATGGATGTCCTTGTCGGGATTCTCCGACTCCAGGTACAGCAACTGGGCCACGATGAGGTTCGCCATGTGGTCCTCCACCGGACCCACCAGAAAGATCACCCGCTCCTTCAGCAGCCGCGAGTAGATGTCGTAGGCCCGCTCGCCCCGGGCCGTCTGCTCCACCACCATGGGCACCAGCTGGCTGACGATGCCCCGTGCGGCGCTGTCGTTGGTTCTATCGGTCACGGTATCTGCTTCCTTTAAGCCTGTTTTCCGTCCTGCCCGGTCATCTGCGGGCGTTCATCACTTCTCTGAAAGTTCTTTTGATTTCAGTCACTTGAACCTGTTCCTTGACCCAGTCCACCACCTGGCGTTCCAGCTCCATGGACTCGATCTCGGCCAGCCGGCCGCGTTCGCCATAGTACCATTGGACGACCTGCTCCGGCTGCTCGTAGGCCGCCGCGATGCGCTCCACCGCTGCCCGCACCCGGGCCGGGTCGGCCGCCAGCCCCTGGCGCTTGACGATCTCGGCCAGCACCAGTCCCAGCCTGACCCGGCGCTCGGCCTGGTCCCGGAACAGGGCCGGCTGCAGGGCGTCCAGGTTCTCCCGCACCCCCTGGCGTTGCAGGTTCTGTGCCATCTGGCGGGCCAGGTTGGCCGATTCCTCCTCCACCAGGGCCGCCGGCACCTCGAACCGGTGGGCCTCCAGCAGCAGGTCCATCACCGCCTCCTTGGCCTGGGCCTCGAGGGCCTCGTCCAGCTCCCGCTGCATGCTCTGGCGCACCTCCTGGCGCATCCTTTCCACGTCGCCGTCGGCCACGCCCAGGCGGCGGGCGAAGTCGGCATCCACCTCGGGCAGCCTGGCCGCCTCCACCCGCTTGACGGTGACGGTGAACCGGGCGATCTTGCCCGCCACTTCCCTGGCGCGGTAGTCGTCGGGGAAGGTGACCTCCACGGTGCGGGTCTCGCCGGGGGCGGCCCCCACCAGGCCCTGCTCGAAGTCCGGCAGCATGCGCCCGCGGCCCAGCTCGATGGCCACGTCGGCCCCCTCGCCGCCGGTGAAGGGCTCGCCGTCGATGGTACCTTTATAATCCACCACCACCCGGTCGCCCTCGGCGGCCGGGCGCTCCACCGCCTCCCAGGTGGCGTTCTGGCGGCGGATGGTCTCGATGGTCTCGTCCACGTCGGCCTCGGTGATCTCGGCCACCGGCAGCTCCAGCTGGCGGCCGCTGAGATCGGCCGGCTCGATCTCGGGGTAGATCTCGAAGGTGGCGGTGTAGCGCAGGCCGGCCTCGGTCTCCCCCGGCTCGAACCGGGGCGTGCCCGCCGGCCGCAGCCGCTCCTGGCTCACCGCCTCGTAGAAGGTGCGCTGCATGAGGTCGGACACCACCTCGCGCCGCACCTGGCTGCCGTAGCGGCTGGCCACCACCTTGAGCGGCACCTTGCCGGGGCGGAAGCCCTTGAGCTTGACCGTCCGGGCCAGGTCCTTGAGCCGCTTCTGCACGGCCTCGTCCACCTGGTCCTGCGGCACCTCCACGGTGAGCCTGCGCTCGAGATTGCTGATGGATTCGACGGATACCTGCATCGGATTCCCCTGCGCGCCGGCCGTCCGGCGCCTGTGCTGTCGGTGTGTTCGCCGCCCCGTGCCGCGGGGCCGCTGCGGAGATGGTGCGAAAGGAGAGACTCGAACTCTCACCCCTTTCGGGACTGGAACCTAAATCCAGCGCGTCTACCAGTTCCGCCACTTTCGCCCGCCGGGGCGCCGGGCCCCGTCGCGGAGCCATTATACGCCCTCCCGGACACCCGGTAACCCCCTATTTATTAAAGCGTTTTACGGGAAGACGGGCGGTGGCGGGAACAAAGAGCTGGTGGGCCGTGAAGGACTCGAACCTTCAACCAATGGATTAAGAGTCCACTGCTCTACCAATTGAGCTAACGGCCCGCGCCGTTTCAGCGGGGCGCCATTGAACCACAAGGGGTTCGGCGTTTTCAAGCCGGGCGCCGGGGGCGAAAGATGGGGTGGCTGATGGGAATCGAACCCACGACCACAGGAGCCACAATCCTGTGCTCTACCAACTGAGCTACAGCCACCATAAAACCAGGTTCTAGCGGCTAGGTTCCAGCAGCCTGGGCCGGCGGCCAAGGAGCCGGTGTCTGCTTCTGGCACCCCGGGAGGGATTCGAACCCCCGACCCAGAGCTTAGAAGGCTCTTGCTCTATCCGACTGAGCTACCGGGGCCTGCCCCCCGATGCCTCGGGGATGGCCCGCATCCTACCATACCCCCGTCCGGGGACGATGCCTGGTCGGGGCAGAGGGATTCGAACCCCCGACTCCCTGCTCCCAAAGCAGGTGCGCTACCAGGCTGCGCTATGCCCCGCAAGGTGTGGCCCGCGGCCCGGCGACACAAGGGCCGGGATGATACTCACGGGCCCGGTGGTGCGTCAATGATAGCAGGGCGGGAGCCCGCACACTTGGCGCGGGGACCGGCGCATGAGAAAATCGCCGCCCCATGCCCGTCCCTGTCCCCCAGCCCGCCCCATGACCGCCCGCCTCATCGACGGCCGGGCCATCGCCGCCCGGGTGCGTGCCGAGGTGGCCGCGCGGGTGGCCGCCCGGCGGGAGCAGGGCCGGGCCACACCGGGACTGGCGGTGGTGCTGGTGGGCGAGGATCCCGCCTCCCAGGTCTACGTGCGCAACAAGCGCCGGGCCTGCGAGGAAGCCGGCATCGCCTCCTTCGCCCACGACCTGCCGGCGGACGCCTCCGAGGCCGAGCTGCTGGCCCTCATCGACCGGCTCAATGCCGATCCCGCGGTCAACGGTATCCTGGTCCAGCTCCCCCTGCCGGGGCACATGGACACCCAGGCGGTCATCGAGCGCATCCGTCCGGACAAGGACGTTGACGGCTTCCATCCCTACAACGTGGGCCGGCTGGCCGTGCGCCGCCCCGCCCTGCGGTCCTGCACCCCGGCCGGGATCATGACCCTGCTGGAGCACATCGGGGCCGAGGTGCGGGGCCTGGATGCGGTGGTGGTGGGGGCCTCCAACCACGTGGGACGCCCCATGGCCCTGGAACTGCTGCTGGCCGGGTGCACGGTCACCGTCTGCCACCGCTTCACCCGGGACCTGGCCGCCGAGGTGACCCGTGCCCAGCTCCTGGTGGTGGCGGTGGGCAAGCCCGGGCTGATCCCGGGCGAGTGGGTCCGGCCCGGTGCCATCGTCATCGACGTGGGCATCAACCGCACCGGGGACGGGCGCCTGGTGGGGGACGTGGAGTTCGAGACCGCGGCCCAGCGCGCCGGCTGGATCACCCCGGTGCCCGGCGGCGTGGGCCCCATGACCGTGGCCACCCTGCTGCAGAACACCCTGCAGGCGGCGGAGATGCAGGAAACGGCCGGTGCCGCGGGCACCGGCCGCTGACCTGCGCCTTCAATCGCCGCCCGCGACGACGATCCGCCCCCGCATGCCGGCCTCGAAGTGACCCGGCATCAGGCAGGCGAACTCCACCGCGCCGCCTTCCGGCAGCTTCCAGACGAGTTCTCCCTGTTCGCCCGGCCCGGCCGACACGGCACCCGGGTCGTCGTGTTTCATGCCGGGATTCCTGCGCATCATCTCGGCATGTTCCTTCAACTCCTCGCGCGTACCCAGAACCAGTTCATGGCGCTGGGCGCCCTTGTTCCGGACCACGATGCGCAGGGTTTCCCCGGGCCGTGCCTCGATCCGGCTCGGCGAGAAGCGCATGTTGTCATCCATCTCGACATGCACGGTGCGGTCCACCTTTTCCGGCTGCCCCGGCATGCCAATGGCATGGTGGCCACCGTCGTGCCCCTTGCCATGGTCCTTCCCGTGATGATGATCCCCCCCGTGGCCTCCGCCTGCCCACACTGTCATTCCGGTGAAACCCAGAACGGCAACTGCCGCGACACTCAGAACGGTCTTTTTCATATCCCCTCCCTATGGTGACTGTCATCCTCGGTCTCGATCCCGGGCCGCCATGCCGGCACCCCGCATGATTCGGAAACCCTGGCGCGTCGGGCGCCAGGCTCAGTTGGGCACCAGGTACAGGTCCGCGGTCTCGTCCAGGCCGTCGAAGCAGAGCCGGTAGTCCTCGGTGGTCATGATGCCGCGGTTGAACCGGCGCTTTTCGTAGGCGGCCTCGTCGATCTCGTCGACATCCAGCATCAGGGACACGGGCCTCCCGTGATAGTTCCCCTCGCAGCGCTCGAAGATGAGCTCGCCCGAGGCATCGAACGAGCGGAAGGCGTGCAGGCCGTCGTTGTACTGGTGAACGAAGATCAACGTCTGCGACGGCGCATTGCGGTAGCGCGGCAGGTAGGCCACGGCGTAGTCGCGGATCACGCGGCCCCGATCGTCGTAGATGTAGACCTCGGCCGTATGCAGGGCCTCGGGATTCTCGCGCTCCCACTGCAGGCGGCTGATGAGCCGGCCGCTGGCCTTGTCATAGTATTCCACCTGGCGGTAGAACTCGGGATCACCGGCATAGCCGCCCACGCTCTGCTTCACTTCCACCTCGCGCCCGGCGATCTGGCGCCGGTGCAGCTTGAGCAGGTTCTCGGCGAAGGCGTTCCAGTCACGCACGTGGCGCTTGTCCTCCTTGAGGGTCTGTTCGTCGTCGGCCACCGCCGGGAGTGCCACCAGCACCAGGGCCAGGCCTGCCAGCAGACATGCGTACACTCGGCTCATGAACCATGCCTCCCCTCTCGATTCGTCCTCAATGTGACCGGCGGCAGCCGCCGTGGTTCCCGGAACCCGCCCCGGCCTCAGCGCCGCCGCCACTGCGTTCCGGAAGGGGTGTCCTCCAGCACGATGCCGGCCTCCAGCAGCCGGTCGCGGATGGCGTCGGCCCGGGCCCAGTCGCGTGCCGCCCGCGCCGCCTCGCGCTCGGCGATGAGGGCTTCCACCTCGGCCTCGTCCAGCCCGCCGTTCCCGGGCCCGCCGCGCAGGAAGGCCTCCGGCGCCTGCTGCAGCAGGCCCAGCCGCCCGCCCAGGGTCCGCAGCGTGGCGGCCAGGGCGCCGTGCTCGGCCGCCCCCTCGGCCCGGGCGCGGTTGACCTCGTGCGCCAGCTCGTGCAGCGCGGCCAGCGCCTGGGGGGTGTTGAAGTCGTCGTTCATCGCGCCCTCGAAGCGCAGCGCCAGGGGATGATCGGCCGCCGCCTCCGCGGGCGGCGCCTCGCGCAGGGCCATGTACAGCCCGGTGAGGGCGTCGCGGGCGGCGTCGAGCTGGGCATCGGAGTAGTTGAGCGGGCTGCGGTAATGGCTGGTGAGGATGAAGTAGCGCACCACCTCCGGCGCATAGCGCGCGGTCACCTCGCGGATGGTGAAGAAGTTGCCCAGGGACTTGGACATCTTCTCGTCGTCCACGCGCACGAAGCCGTTGTGCATCCACACCCGCGCGAAGCCGTGGCCGGTGGCCGCCACCGACTGGGCGATCTCGTTTTCGTGGTGGGGAAACTGGAGATCCATGCCGCCGCCGTGGATGTCGAAGTCGTCCCCCAGGCAGCGGGTGGACATGGCGGAGCACTCGATGTGCCAGCCCGGCCGGCCCGGACCCCAGGGGGAATCCCAGCTCGGTTCTCCCGGCTTGGCCGCCTTCCACAGGGCGAAGTCCAGCGGATCGTCCTTGGCCTCGTCCACCTCCACCCGGGCCCCGGCCCGCAGATCCTCCAGCCGCTTGCCCGACAGGCGCCCGTAGTCCGGGAACCGGCTCACGTCGTAGTACACGTCGCCGTTGGCGGCCACGTAGGCATAGCCCTTGTCCAGCAGGGTCTGGATCATCTCGATGATGGCGGACATGAACAGCGTGGCCCGCGGCTCGTGGTCCGGCGGCAGCACGCCCAGGGCCGCCGCGTCCTCGTGCATGGCGTCGATGTAGCGCCCGGTGAGCGCCTCCACCGGCTCGTGGTTCTCGTTGGCGCGCTGGATGATCTTGTCGTCGATGTCGGTGATGTTGCGCACGTAGGTCACGCGGCCGGCACCGAACACATGGCGCAGGTGGCGGTAGACCACGTCGAACACCACCAGCACGCGGGCGTGGCCGATGTGGCAGTAGTCGTAGACCGTCATCCCGCACACGTACATGCGCACGTTGGCGGGGTCCAGCGGCTGGAAGGTCTCCTTGCGGCGGGTGAGCGAATTGTAGATCTGCAGCATTTCGATGGGTGTCCCGACAGCGCGACGTCATGCCCCGGATACACCGGCCGCCTGCCGCAGCCGGGCCGCCACCCGCTCCGGACCCAGCAGGTCCCAGATGCGTGCCAGCTCCGGCCCGGCCACGGCCCCGGTGAGCGCGGCGCGAAGCGGCAAGTATAACGCCTTGCCCCGGCGGCCGGTGCGCTCGCCCAGCTCGCGGGCGAACCCGGTGAAGCCGCCACTCCCCTGCTCCGCCAGCGCCAGGGCCTCGCGGTAGAAATCGGCCCCGGTCCCGGCCATCACCTCCCTCGCCCCGGCATCGCTCTGCCCCCCGAACAGCCTCCGGGCCCAGGCCAGGGCGTCTTCCGGCAGTGCCACCAGCTCCCGCACCGCCGCCACCAGGGCCGGTCCGGTGCCCGCCGGCACCAGCCGCTCCAGCTCGGGCCCCGCGGCCGAGGCCGCCAGCCAGCGCCAAAGGGCGGCATCGTCCAGCGAGGCCAGCGCCGCCTTCTGCCAGTACAGGAGCTGGTCCGGGTCGAACCGGGCCGGCGCCCGCCCCAGCCGGGCCAGGGTGAAACCCGCCACCAGACCCGCCAGGTCCGCCAGCCCCGGATCCTGCTCGAAGGTGTGGCCCAGCCGGGCCAGGTAGTTGACCACGGCCAGGGGCAGGAACCCCGCCTCGCGCAGCTCGCGCAGGCTGCGGCTGCCGTTGCGCTTGGACAGCGGCGCGCCGTCGGTGCCGGTGACGAGGCTCACGTGGCCGTACGCCGGCGCGGGCAGTTCCAGGGCCTCCAGCAACAGGAGCTGGCGCGGCGTGTTGGCCAGGTGGTCCTCGCCGCGCAGGACGTGGGTCACGCCCATGAGGGCGTCGTCCACGGCATTGCTGAAAAGGAAGGCCGGGCTGCCGTCGGCCCGGCGCACCACGAAGTCCCCCAGGTCGTCGCTGGCGAAGGACTGGGCCCCGCGCACCAGGTCGTCGAAGCGCACGGTGCGCCCGGCCGGCACCGCAAAGCGCAGGGTGTGCGGCTCGCCCGCCGCCGCCCGCTCCGCTGCTGCGGCCGGGTCCAGCCGGCGGCAGCGGCCACCGTAGCGCGGCGGCCGGCCGGCGGCCCGGGCCGCCGCGCGCTCGGCCTCCAGCTCCTGCGCGGTGCAGAAGCAGGGATAGACGAGACCGGCCGCCTGCAAGCGCTGGAAATACTCCTCGTAGATGGCACCGCGCTCCGACTGCCGGTAGGGCCCGAGCGGTCCTCCCACGTCGGGCCCCTCGTCCCAGCGCAGCCCCAGCCAGGCCAGGTCCGCCAGCATTGCCTCCGCGTATCCGGGCCGGCAGCGTTCGGGGTCCGTGTCCTCCAGGCGCAGGATGAAGGCCCCGCCCTCCCGCCCCGCCAGCAGGGCATTGACCAGCGCGGTGCGGGCGTTGCCCAGGTGCAGCAGGCCGGTGGGGCTGGGAGCGAAGCGGGTGCGGGGGGCGTCGCGGCTCATGCCGGGCGGCGGCGCTGGCGGCGGAACTCAGGCATGGGCGTAGGGTAGCGGAAAACACCGGCCCCGGCCAAAGGCGGCAGCGGCCCTTTGCCTGCACCGGCAAACCTTATATGATGCCGCCTTCGTTGCCGTGCACCGCGACGGGAGAACACCATGATGCATCCGCTGGCCCGCCTCGCCGCCGTCTGGCTCGCCCTGCTCGCGGCCGCCCTCCCGGCGGGCGCCGCC
>JALUTW010000344.1 GCA_027021685.1 Chromatiales bacterium
GCATGTGGGTGCTGTCGCTGGTGGTGTTCATCTACGTCGCCTCCGGCGGCCTGCGCGCCGTGGCCTACGTGGACACCATGCAGGCCATCCTGCTCGCCCTGGGCATCATCGCCATCGGCATCATCGCGGTGTACTACGTGGGCGGCTGGGAACGCCTCAACGAGGGCATCGCGACCCTGGCCCAGTTCGACACCAAGCGCACGCCCGACGGCTACAGCCACTATGTGGCCATACCCGGCGTCATCCAGATGGTGAGTGCAGGCCCCTCGGCCACCGGCGGGGCCTGGACCGGGGTCATGATCCTCACCTACATGTTCGCGCTCATGGGCATCCAGTCGGCCCCGGCGTTTTCCATGTGGGCCTTCTCCAACCACAGTCCCAAGCCCTTCGCCCCCCAGCAGGTGTGGGCCTCCAGCTTCGGCATCGGGCTCATTCTCATGGTCTTCACCGCCATGCAGGGGCTGGGCGGCCACCTCCTGGGAGCGGACACCAAGTTCGCCGCGGCCCATCCCGAAATGGTGAACAACGTCCTCGGCCCCATTCTGAACGGCCGGGACCTCATGGACATGCCGGGCAAGCAGGGCATGCTGGTACCGGCCCTCATCCACCTGATGTCGGACGCCGCTCCCTGGCTGGTGGGCCTGCTCGCGGTATGCGCCCTCGCCGCCATGCAGTCCACCGGGGCCGCCTACATGTCCACCGCCGGCGGCATGCTGACCCGTGACATCCTCAAGCGTTTCCTCCTGCCCAATGCCAGCCACAGGGTGCAGAAGATGTGGGGCCGCATCGGCGTGGCCATCATCGTCCTGGCCGCACTGGTGGTGGCCACCACTTCCACCGATGCCCTGGTGCTGCTGGGCGGCCTGGCGGTGGCCTACGGCTTCCAGATGTGGCCGGCCCTCATCGCCATCTGCTGGTGGCCGTGGCTGACCCGGGCCGGCGTCACCTGGGGGCTGGTGGCCGGGCTCATCGCGGTCACGCTCACCGAGTCCATCGGCCAGGCCTGGTTCGGCATCGAGGCCTGGGGCCGCTGGCCGCTGACCATCCACTCCGCCGGCTGGGGCATCCTGTTCAACCTGGGAACCGCCATCGTCGTGTCCTACTTCACCCAGAACCCGGAGGACACGGAGCACCGCATGACCTACCACCGCTTCCTGCGCGAGCACGCGAGCCTGCCCGCCGGGAAGAAGTCGCTGGTGCCGCTGGCCTGGATCATCACCCTGGTCTGGTTCTTCTTCGGCATCGGCCCGGGGGCGGTGATCGGCAACACCATCTTCGGTGATCCCAACGACGCCAGCACCTGGATTTTCGGGATGCCGTCCATCTGGGCCTGGCAGCTCCTGTGGTGGGCCATCGGGGTGTTCATGATGTGGTTCCTGGCCTACAAGATGGAGATGTCCACCGTGCCCGAACGGGAAGTGGAGGCCCTGCACGAGGACATCGGCGACATCCAGCTGGACGTGGACAAGCCGTAGCCGGCAGCCACCGGCGACATCCGCCAACCAGGGACGGGGGAGGCACGCCTTCCCCGTCCCTGTTCGATTTTCCGGAACTGGAACGGGTATGGCGTACTTTTCAGCTTCGGTCCTGATCCTGGCCCTGGCCCTGTTCTTTCCCGTCAGCCGTCTCATCTGGGTGCTCAGCGTGCGCCGCCTGGAGCGGCGCGGGGGGCGTGCCCTCGGCGAGGACGAGCGCCGGGGCCAGCTGGCGCGGGCACGGTTCATCGCCGTGTTCGCTTCCCTGATCTTTTCGTTCCTGTTCAACCTCAACCTGCTGGGCTGGCCGCAGCATGGATGAACGGCTGTACCGGACCCTGGTGCGGGTGGCGGTGATCCTCACCGTGGCCTGGGTGGGGTGGTCGGTGTACGACAGCTTCCTGCGCGACCGGGCCCCCGGGGAACTGGCCTACCACGCCGGCAACCGCCACTTCGAGGACGGCCGCTGGGAGGCGGCCCTGCGCGCCTACGACGAGGCCCTGGCGGCCAACCCGGATTTCATTCACGCCCTGCGCGGGCGCGCCCGCAGCCTCATGCAGCTGGGCCGCCACGAGGAGGCCCTGGCCGCCTTCGACGAGGCCATACGGCGCGAGCCGGGCTTCGCCGCCACCTGGGCCAACCGCGGCATCCTCCACGACCGCATGGGCCACTACGAGGCCGCCATCGCGGACTACGAGCGGGCCCTGGCCCTGGACCCTTCCCTCAACGACGGCCCCAACTGGCTCACGCGGTTCCTGCGCCTGCAGCCCCGGCGCCCGCCCGGCATCGGGGACCGTGCCCGCTACCTGCGCGCGCAGCTGGCCCTGCCCCCGGCCGAGCGCGTGCTGCGGGTGCCGGAGCTGGATGCCGCCCAGCGGCCGTACAAGAAATGACCCGGGATCAGATCAGGCCCAGGATGTCCACGAACAGGACCCGGAGACAGAACAGCAGGGCGATGGCCCCGAACAGCAGATGGCCGATCTCGGTCTCGCCGTCGGCGTCGCGGTAGGTGAGCCCGTGCCAGGCGACCCCGGCGGTGACCAGCACGAACACCCAGTCCCACATGCCCCTCTCCCCGCGGCCGGGACGCGCCGCACCCCGTTCAATAGCAGGGGAGAAAATAGCACCCGTCCGCCGCCGGCAACAAGTCGCCGCCCATGGACACCGCCAGCAGGCTCAGCGCCAACAGGGCCAGGGCGGGCACCAGCCACATGGGGGCGGGCCGGCCGGCGGCCGCCCGGGCCCGCGGCCGGGACCCCAGCACCCGCCGCGTGTAGTGGCGCACCCACGGCGGCACGTCCTGGCGGAACATGTAGCGGACGAAATGGCGCTCCAGTTCACCCGGCACCGGTTCGGTCCCGAACCACGCCCGCCAGGCCCGGCGGAAGACCTCGTACTCCGTGATCTCGTACCAGGCCGCCGTCTCCGCCACCTCGGTCAGTTCCTGCGGCGTCTCATCCGGTATCATCCACATGGCGATCCCTTGGCATTCAGCTTCACCCTCCTGCGTCATGCGAAAGCCGTGCCAGCGGTGCCGCCGGGAGCGGCGGCGCCTTCGTTTCCACCCCCCGGAAGGGACTGAACCGTGGCCCTTGACCCCGCGCCCCTGACCACCAGCCACACCTTCGCCGCCCTGGCACCGGAAACGGTGCAGGCACTGCTGGAATGCGCCGAAGTGGTGCATCTGGCCGACGGCGAGGCCCTGTTCCGCAGCGGTGACGGTTACCGCCACGCGATGTTCATCCTGTACGAGGGACGGCTGCGCATGGAACGGGCCGACGGCCGCATCCTGCGCCAGGGACCGGGTTCCATCGTGGGGCTGTCCAACTACCTGGATCAGGCCCCGTACACGGCCACGGTGACCGCCGAGGGTCCGGCCACGGTGCTGGTGGTGCCGGAGGACGCGCTGCGGGCACTGGAGGCCCGCCGGCGCGACCTCTACGACACCCTCAACCGGATCATCTCCGAGCGGCTGGCCAGCCGGGCCCGCCTGCGCCACCCCATCACCGGCCGCCTCGCCCAGCCGGTGGCCCAGGCCATGAAGTCGCCGGTGGTGACCTGCGACGCCGGGACCACCCTGCGCGCGGCCCTGGCCCTCATGCTGGAGCGCCGCATCGGCAGCCTGGCCGCCCTGGATCCGTCGGGGCTGCCCGTGGGCCTGCTCACCTGTGCCGGCCTGGCCCGGGCCGTGATCCTCGACGGCGGCTCGCCGGACGATTCCATCATGACCGCCGCCTGCGAGGAACCGGTCCAGGTGCCGCCGGATCTGCCCCTGTGGCAGGCGGAGGAGGTGATGCAGCGGGAGGGCGCCAAGTACCTGCTGGTGGCCGAGGGGGAGCGCCTGCTGGGCATCCTCTCGCAAAGCGACGTCCTGCGCACCGCCCTGGGCCGCCACACGCTGCTCACCGGTGCCATCCGCGACGCGGCGGCCGTGGAAGACCTGGCCCGCCTGCGCCGGGAGCTGCCGGAGGTGGCCCGGGAGGCCTGGGAGAGCCACCGCCGGGCCTCGGCCGCGGTGCGGGACCTGTCGGAGGTCCACCTGGCGCTGCAGCGGCGCTGCGTGGAACTCACCGTCGCGGCCATGGAGCGGGACGGCCACGGGCCGCCACCGTGCGGGTTTGCCGTCCTCGTCATGGGCTCCGGAGGGCGCCGGGAGATGCTGCTGGGCCCGGACCAGGACAACGGGCTGATCCTGGACGACGGCCCGGGCCGGCCCGACGCGGCCGCCACCGGATGGTTCGAGCGCTTTGCCGGCCGCCTCAACGACCACCTCGCGGCGCTGGGCTATCCGCTCTGCCCCGGCGGCATCATGGCCCGCAATCCCCTGTTCCGGAAGACCCTGGCCCAGTGGCGGGCCCAGGTGGATCACCTCCTGCGCCATCCCACCGACAAGGCCGCGCGCTGGTCCAACATCGTGTTCGACTTCGCCACCCTGTACGGCGACGACCGCCTGGTCCAGGCCCTGCGCCGCCATCTCCTGGACGCCCTCCGGGAACGGCCCGCCCTGCTGGAGTACATGGCCGAGCACGACGCCGAGGGCCGGCCCGCCATCGGGCCCTTCAACGTCCTGCTCACCTCCCGCGAGCCGGGGCGGCGCGGGCGCGTCGACCTCAAGCGCAACGGCCTGCGCATCGTCTGCGACGCCGCCCGTATCCTCGCCCTCTCAGCCGGCATCGGCGCCACCCACACGGGCGACCGGCTGGACGCCCTCGTCCGCCACGGACTGGTCTCCGCCCACCTCGCCTCGTCCGTGCGCACCGCCTACGAGGAGCTGCTGGACCTGCTGTTGTCCCACCAGCTGGAGCAGGTGCGCCAGGGCGCGGCACCGGACAGCCTGGTGGACCCGGACCGGCTCTCGCCCGAGGTCAAGTCCACGCTGCGCATGGCCATGCGCGCCGCCAGGCGCTTCCAGGACCTGCTCCAGGGCCGCTTCGGCCGCAGTGCCTTTTGATGGCCGGGACCTGCGCACGCCGTCCACGGGGACTGCTGCAGCGGCTGGCCGCCCTGTGGCCCCGCCGCGATCCGCGCCTGGACCGCCCCGTGGCCGAGACCCGGTTCGTAGTGCTGGACACCGAGACCACCGGCCTGCACGCCTACGCCGGTGACCAGGTGGTGGCCATCGCCGTGCTGGAACTGGAGGGCCTCGTTCCCACCGGCCGCCAATGGAGCAGCCTGGTGAACCCCGGCCGTCCCATCCCCGCCGAGGCCACGGCCATCCACGGCATCACCGACGAGCAGGTGGCCGGTGCCCCGGCCCTGGACACCGTGCTGCCCGTGGTGGACGCCTTCCTCGCCGACGCCCCGCTGGTGGGCCACCACACCGCCTTCGACCTGCGCTTCATCAACCGGGCCCGGCGCCGGGCCGGCCGGCCGCCGCTGAGGAACCCGGTACTGGACACCATGCTCCTGTACCTGGCCACCAGCGGCCGCCTGGGGCACTATACCCTGGAGGAGGTGGCGGGGGCCTGCGGCGTCACCATCCGCCATCGCCATACCGCGCTGGGCGACGCCCGGGCCGCCGCGGACATCTTCGCCTGCCTCGTCCCCCGGCTGGTGGACCCGCAGCGCCCGCTGCGCAGTCTGCTCGCCGCCCAGCGCCAGGCGGGGCCCTGAGCCCCGGGAGGTCGTTCCATGCCCGCCCCGTTGCCGTCGTTCCGGCCCGTGCTCCGTCTCCTGGCATGGCTGCTGTTCGCCGTCCTGTTCTACTACAGCGGCGAGCAGTTCATGCTCTGGCTCCTGGAGCCCGAGCGCTTCGCCGGCGGCTGGCGCTGGTTCCCGGCGGGCCTGTTTCCACTGCTGGTGCCTGCGTTTTTCGTGGTCAATCACCGCCTTGGCTGTGGCCGGGGAGTGTGTACAATCAGGCAGGATTCCGCCCCGCAGACACCGGGGTGTGCCGCGGAACACAAGCCAGGGGCCGGCCCGGCGCCGCCGTAGCCATCCGCAGCCCCGCCGCCGAACAAGAACGAGGAGAACGTCATGTCCGAGTCCAAGGTCTATCCCGTGCCGCCCGAGATCGCCGCCCGCGCCCACATCACGGCAGAGCAATACGAGCAGATGTACCGCCGCTCGGTGGACGACCCCGACGGGTTCTGGGCCGAGCAGGCCGAGGCCTTCATCACCTGGTATCAGCCCTGGCGTAAGGTCTCGGACTGGAGCTACGACGCGTCCGACCTGCACATCAAGTGGTTCGAGGGCGGCAAGCTCAATGCCTGCTACAACTGCGTGGACCGGCACCTGGAGACCCGCGGCGACCAGGTGGCCATCGTCTGGGAGGGCGACGATCCGGCCCGGGACGCGAAGATCACCTACCGCGAGCTGCACGAGCACGTGTGCCGCCTGGCCAACGTGCTCAAGGCGCGCGGGGTCGGGAAGGGCGACCGGGTCTGCATCTACATGCCCATGATCCCGGAAGCGGCCTATGCCATGCTGGCCTGCGCCCGCATCGGCGCCGTGCACTCCGTGGTCTTCGGCGGTTTCTCGCCCGAGTCTCTCAAGGACCGTATCCTGGACTCCGATTGCCGGGTGGTCATCACGGCCGACGAGGGCCTGCGCGGGGGCAAGACCGTTCCGCTCAAGGCCAACACCGACCAGGCGCTGGAACACTGCCCCAATGTTCACACGGTGATCACCGTGCGCAATACCGGCGGCGACATCGGCTGGACCGAGGGCCGCGATGTCTGGTACCACGAGGCCACCGCGGAGGCCTCCACCCACTGCGAGCCCGAGGTCATGGACGCCGAGGACCCGCTGTTCATCCTCTACACCTCCGGCTCCACCGGCAAGCCCAAGGGCGTGCTGCACACCACCGGTGGTTACATGGTCTATGCCGCCATCACCCACAAGTACACCTTCGACTATCACGACGGCGAGGTGTACTGGTGTACCGCCGACGTGGGCTGGGTCACCGGGCACACCTACATCGTCTACGGCCCGCTGGCCAACGGTGCCATCACCCTCATGTTCGAGGGCGTGCCCAACTATCCCGACGCCTCCCGCTTCTGGCAGGTGTGCGACAAGCACAATGTGAGCATCTTCTACACCGCCCCCACCGCCATCCGCGCGCTCATGCGTGAAGGCGACGAACCGGTGAAGAAGACCTCGCGCAAGAGCCTGCGCATCCTGGGCACCGTGGGCGAGCCCATCAATCCCGAGGCCTGGGAGTGGTACTACCACGTGGTGGGCGATGGCCGCTGCCCCATCGTGGACACCTGGTGGCAGACCGAGACCGGCGGCCATCTCATCACGCCGCTGCCCGGCGCCACCCCGCTCAAGCCCGGTTCCGCCACCAGGCCGTTTTTCGGCGTGGTGCCCGGCATCATCGATACCGAGACCGGCAGGCTCGTCGAGGGCGACGGCGAGGCACGCGGCGCCCTGGTGATCACCCGCCCGTGGCCGGGACAGATGCGCACCGTGTACGGCGACCACCAGCGGTTCGTGGACACCTATTTCAAGACCTACCCCGGCTACTACTTCACCGGTGACGGGGCCCGGCGCGATGCCGACGGTTATTACTGGATCACGGGCCGCATGGACGACGTGCTCAACGTCTCCGGCCACCGCCTGGGCACCGCCGAGATCGAAAGCGCCCTGGTGCTGCACGACGCCGTGGCCGAAGCGGCGGTGGTGGGCTATCCCCACGAGATCAAGGGCCAGGGGATCTACGCCTACGTCACCCTGGTCAAGGGCGTGGAGCCGTCGGAGGAGCTGCGCCAGGAGCTGGTGGAGCTGGTGCGCCGCGAGATCGGGCCCATCGCCAAGCCCGACGTCATCCAGTGGGCACCCGGACTGCCGAAGACGCGATCCGGCAAGATCATGCGCCGCATCCTGCGCAAGATCGCGGAGAACGATGTGGAACACCTGGGCGACACCTCCACCCTGGCCGATCCGTCGGTGGTGGAAGACCTGGTGAAGAACCGCGCCGGCGCCTGATGCACCGCGGGTGACCAGCAGTCCCGCCGGACCCTTCGTCCCGGCCCCGGGCCTGCGGGGGCCCCACCGCCAGACCCTGTGGGCGGCCCTGGTGCGGCGCCCGCCGCCGGTGGCCCTCCGCATGGAACGCCTGGAGCTGCCCGACGGTGACTTCCTCGATCTGGCCTGGACCCCGGACAACGACGGCCCCCTGGTCCTGGTGCTGCC
>JALUTW010000345.1 GCA_027021685.1 Chromatiales bacterium
GAGGTGGGGAAAATCCACGTTCCACTCGTGGGGCGGCACGTAGGGGCACTTGGTCATGTAGCACAGGTCGCACAGGTAACAGTGCTCCACCACCTTCCAGTAGTCCGAGCGGGCGACGCCGTCCACCTCCATGGTGTCCGACTCGTCCACCAGGTCGAACAGGGTGGGAAAGGCGTTGCACAGCGAGACGCAGCGCCGGCAGCCGTGGCAGATGTCGTACACCCGCTCCAGCTCCTTGTACAGCGCCTCCTCGTCCCAGAAGCTCTCGCTCTTCCAGTCCAGCGGATGGCGCGTGGGCGCCTCCAGACTGCCTTCCCGGATACCCGTGGTTCCCCCTGCCATGATGTCCTCCGACGTTTGCCAGCCAAAGTCCCGGCGGGCCGAGACAAGAGCGACCCGCCGCGCGGGGCGCGTCGGGTCGAAAAGGGTCGGGACGATCCTTTTCAACATCCTGCCGCGCCCGACGGCCCCGGTCCGGGGCCCGGAAACGACGGGGGCCGGTCGAGCCGGCCCCGTCTGCTGCATGCGTGCAGCCCGCCCCGGCACTCGCGGTGCCGGACGGGCCTCACCCTGACGACCGCCTCAGCTGTCCAAGGTGTCCAGGGCCTTCTGGAACCGGTTGGCGTGGGACCGCTCGGCCTTGGCCAGGGTCTCGAACCAGTCGGCGATCTCGTCGAAACCCTCCTCGCGGGCGGTCTTGGCCATGCCCGGGTACATGTCCGTGTACTCGTGGGTCTCGCCGGCGATGGCGGCCTTCAGGTTGTCGGCGGTGCTGCCGATGGGCAGGCCGGTGGCCGGATCGCCCACCGCCTCCAGGTACTCCAGGTGGCCGTGGGCATGCCCCGTCTCGCCCTCGGCGGTGGAGCGGAACACCGCGGCGACATCGTTGTAGCCTTCCACGTCGGCCTTGGCCGCGAAGTACAGGTAGCGGCGGTTGGCCTGGGACTCACCGGCGAAGGCGGCCTTCAGGTTCTCTTCGGTCTTGCTGCCTTTGAGCTCAGCCATGATTCTCAACCTCCCGTTGTTGTTGGTCGTGGAAACGGCCGGAGCCGGACTGCCGGGGCCCCGAGCCAGGATTTAGACAAAGTCTAAATCATGCGGGCAGCCCTGTCCAGTATTTTTTGCCGGGGATGGCTGCCACGTGGCGGCGGCAAGGCGGAATTTCAAGTGCCCCGCCCAATTTGACCCTGCGCCCGCCGGTAGGCTAACGTAAGCCGCTCTCCGACACCAGCACCCCATGGCCGCCAAGAAACAATCCGCCCGTTCCACCCTGCCCGACTTCGAGAAGGCCCTGGCCGAGCTGGAGGCCCTGGTGGCACGCATGGAACAGGGCGACCAGCCGCTGGAGCAGTCGCTCAAGGACTTCGAGCGGGGCGTGGCCCTGGCCCGCCAGTGCCAGGCCGCACTCAAGGAGGCCGAACAGAAGGTGCAGATCCTCACCCGCGACGCCGGCGGCGAGCGGCTGGAACCGTTCGAGGACGAATAACCCCCGTGGACCTTGCAGCCGCCCTGCGCCAGTGGCGCCAGCGGGTGGACCAGGCGCTGGACCGGTACCTGCCGCCCGAGGACACCCTCCCCTTCCGCCTGCACCGCGCCATGCGTTACGCGGTGTTCAACGGCGGCAAGCGCATCCGCCCGGCCCTGGTCTACGCCACCGGCGAAGCGGTGGGGGCCGACCCGGACCTGCTGGACGCCCCGGCCTGCGCGGTGGAACTCATCCACGCCTATTCCCT
>JALUTW010000346.1 GCA_027021685.1 Chromatiales bacterium
ATCGTGCCGGCCCGCCGCCTGCCCGTTTCCGGCTCCTGCATGAGCGTGCCGAGCCGGCGTCCTGGCGGAACCTGGCGTGCGTGCGGTTTTTCCTGGCCGCGCGGGACGAAGGGGCGCCCCGGCCGCCGGGCGGTGCCGCGCCGGTGCTGGAGATGACCGGCCTCACCTGCGCCCTGGGACCGGGGCGGGCGCTGGAGCTGCGGTACAGCCGGCGCGGGCCGGAGGAACAGGGCGGCGTGCTGGAGGCGCAGGCCGCACGTTTTCTCGCCGGGGTGCGCCCGGCACCGGAAGGCCCGGGAACCGCTGCGGGGCCGGACGGTCAGCATGAACAGGGCCCCGCAGGGGCCGGATTCGGAGAACCAGGTCCATGAGAGTACGAACCGGGTGCTGGCTGCTGGCGGCCGTGCTGCTGGGCGGGTGCCAGGCGAGCGGAGAAGTGGTGCGGGCGTGGCAGGGCGCGCCGCTGCCGCCTTCGGCGGTGGTCCGCGTGGTGGTGCCCGACGAGGCGCTGGAGATCGTGGCCGTGGACGGCCGGCCCTACAAGGCGCCGCTGCCCCCCGAGGGGGTCTACGAGGTGCAGCTCCTGCCGGGGGCCCATCGCCTGGATTTCGTGTATTCGCAGGTGTGGGGTGATCCTTCCTCGGGCAGCCTCTACGTCTCGGACCGGTTCACCTTCGACATCCGGGCGGCGGCCGGCGCACGCTACCGGGTCGTTCACGACGGCCCCTCGGATCCCATCGATGCGGATGTGGCGGATGCCCCGGTGCGCATCTGGCTGGTGGAAGAGGCCACGGGGCGCCGCATCGAACCGGTGGCCCGGATACCCCACGGCGGGATCCTGACCCAGGCGGTGCGCACGGTTGCGGGGGGCGGCGTCGAGGCGGCCGCCGCACCGGCCCCGGCGGACTCGGCCGAGGGGGTGCCGGCCTCCGGGGCCCTGCCCCGGCTCAAGGAATGGTGGCGGAAGGCGACGCCTGCCGAACGGGCCGCCTTTCGCAAATGGATCGTGGATCACCCGTGACCCCCGGAGAGCCGGCGGGGATGGCCGGGACGCCGGGGATCCGGGTTGGGCTCAGGCCGGGCGGTAGATGAGCCCCGGCCGGATCAGCACCTCGTTCTTCTTGAGCTGGTCCAGGGAACACCCCTCGGCATCGCATTCGGCGATGCGGTCAAAGACGTACTCCCTGTCCCCGTTGTAGATGGTCTCGGGGATGGGCTTGCCCAGGTGCATGCCCACGGTCCGTGACGGCTTGCGACGTTCCACTTCGGTTACCTCTCGCTCTGTTGTCCAGGTGGCAGGGGGGACTATGGACAGTATCGGCCGCCTGCCGGGATCTTTGAACACGAGATGGGGGCGGAGTGCCCCCATCACCAGGTGCGTTGCCAGGAGTGTGAGTCAGTTGGCAGTCGCCGTCTCGGCCGTGGCCGTCGCCGCCGGCCTGGTCCGGGTGAGCACGAGGGACTGGGTACGGTCGCGCACGCACTGGAGGGTCTCACCCTTGAACCGGCATTCCAGGACATGGGGCTTGCTGCGCTGACCCACCTTGACGCTGACCCGCATGCCGCCCCAGTCCTCGCCCACCACGGCGTCGATCTCGCGGGGTTTCACCTCGGTGACCTCATTGATGTAGCGCAGCGTGAAGCGCCCCGCACCATCCGGGGCCTCCACCGTGGTCCGGGTCACGTAGGTGATCACCGCCGCCGGGGTGGGGCGGCTGTGG
>JALUTW010000347.1 GCA_027021685.1 Chromatiales bacterium
CCGCCAGGCCATCGCCCGCGAGGCCGAAGGCGGCGATCCGGTCCGGCTCGCGGCGGAAGTGGCCCGGACCATCAATTCGCTGCTGGCCGCGGCGTCCGGCACCGAGGGCGAACGCGGCGGCCTGCTCGCACGCCTGTTCCAGCGCGACGAGGACACCGGCGCCCCGCCCCCGCCGCCGTCACCGGAGCCCGCCGCGGCCGGGCCCGCGGAACGGGAACCCCCGCCGGCGGAACCCGCGGCCGCGGTTTCCCCGGTGGCCGCACCCGCGGCAGCGGCGGAGCCCGACGAGCTGCCCCGTCCCGCCTCGCTCGCAGCCGGGGCCGAGGTGCTGGTCCAGCTCATCGAGCGCCTCAGCCTGCCCGAAGACCTCAGCGAGAGGGCCGAGACGGTGAAGGCCGGGCTCGCGGGCGAGGTGAGCTGGGTGGCGCTGGGCAAGGCCGTGGCCGACACCGCCGACCTGGTGGCCGTCATGCGCGGGCGGCTGGAGGCGGAGAAGATGGAGCTGGAGGCGTTTCTCAAGCAGCTCACCGAAGGGCTGCGCGAGATCGATGCCGGCCTGCAGGACACCGCCCGGCTCCACGCCGACAGCCACGAGGAAGGCACCCGGCTCAACGACGCCGTGGGGCGCGAGGTGGGCACCATCGAGGACGCCCTGGCCGGCGGCGACCTGGCCGGGATCAAGGCCGCGGTGCAGGCCAGCCTGCACAACATCCGCAGCCACATGGAAGCCTTCCGCACCAGCCAGGCCCGGCGTGCCGAACGCGCCGAGCAGCAGCTGGACGAACTCAAGCAGCGGTTGTCCTCCATGGAACGGGAAACCGAGCAGCTGCGCAGCCAGCTGGCCGAGGAGCACCTGCGCGCCCTGCGCGATCCCCTCACCGGCGTGCCCAACCGCCTGGCCTACATGGACCGCATCCAGGCCGAGCTGGCGCGGGCCGACCGTTACGGCAACCCCCTGTGCCTGATGGTGTGGGACGTGGACCACTTCAAGCAGGTCAACGATCGTTACGGCCACCAGGCCGGCGACAAGGTGCTGCGAGTGCTGGCCCAGACCCTGGTGCGGCGCATGCGGGCCTCGGATTTCATCGCCCGCTACGGCGGCGAGGAGTTCGTGGTGCTGCTGCCCGAGACCCGGCTGGACGACGCCCGCCGCATCGCCGAGGACCTGCGCGAGACCGTGGCCGGCCTGGACTTTCACTACCGGCAGGAGCCGGTGCCCATCACCGCCTCCTGCGGGCTCACCGAGTACCGCAAGGGCGACGTGCCCGAGTCCATCTTCGCCCGTGCCGACGGCGCCCTCTACCGGGCCAAGGAGGGAGGACGCAATCGGGTCGAGACGGGCTGAGGCCGCGCCGTCACCGCTGATCATCATCAGCGGCGGCCAGACGGGAGTGGACCGCGGGGCCCTGGACGCGGCGCTGGCCGCCGGCGTGCCGTGCGGGGGGTTCGCCCCGGCCGCGCGCCGGGCCGAGGACGGGCGCATCCCGGCGCACTATCCCGTGACTCCCCTGCCCGGGGCCGGCTACCGCGCCCGCACCCGGGCCAACGTGCGTGCGGCCGATGCCACCGTCATCCTCCACCACGGCGTCCCCGCCGGCGGCACCCGCGAGACCCTGCGCGCCTGCCGGCTGCATGGCCGGCCCTGCCTGGTGCTGGATGCGGGGCGGCTGACGCCGGCGCAGGCCGGCCGGGCCATGGCCCGCTTCGTCCGCCGC
>JALUTW010000348.1 GCA_027021685.1 Chromatiales bacterium
CGCTGGCCGGCGACGGCCACGTGAACCTCTCGCCCCGCGGGCTGGATACCCTGCGCGTGGTGGACCCGCACCGGGTGCTGGTGCTGGACCTCACCGGCAGCGGCAACGAGACCGCGGCTCACCTGGCGGAGAACGGCCGCATCACCGTCATGCTGTGCGCCTTCTCCGGCCCGCCCCGCATCCTGCGCCTGTACGGCACCGGCCGCGTGGTGCCGCCCGGGGCCGCGGAGTTCGCCGCCCTGTGCGGGGCCTTTCCCGCGGCATTGCCCGGGGTGCGGCAGATCTTCGACATCGCCGTGCGGCGGGTGCGCACCTCCTGCGGCTTCGGCGTCCCCCTCATGGATTTCCGGGGCCAGCGCCGGGATCTCCTGGACTGGGCGGAGAAAAAGGGCACGGAGGGTCTGGCCGGGTATCGCCGGCAGCGCAACGCGGTGTCCCTGGACGGCCTGCCGGCGCCCCTGGACGAAAGCGGCGACTAGACCCTGTCCCAGAATTCCCCACGGCCGCCCGGAATTCCGAGACAGGTTCCAGACAGCATGCTGAAAAAGGCCATCCGGACCTTCTTCAACGCGCCGAACCCGGTGCAGGTCCGGGTTCGGCCACGCCAGATCCTGCGTGCGGGACATCCCTGGCCCGCCTTGGCGGGGTATGTTTCAACGGCCCGCTAACACATCGAAAACGGACTGGCAAGCCTCGGGGGCGATCTTATGCACAGGCCGGAAGGAATGGAGCGGCAGAGCGGCCCCGGCGGCAGGTGAGTCCATCAGAGTTTCAGAATAAACGACAAGTCATTGTTTATTTGAGAGTTTATGTTGAGAACAAAATATGACCATTTTGTTGGGGCGGCAATGGTGATGCGCACTTGGGGCCAATTGCCCCAATCCGTCCACAAAGTTATCCACAGGATCTGTGGATAAGCGATGAAGCCGATTGACGACAGGCACTTAGCCGTTTTTCTTCAACCGGTGCGAAAAATTTTTTCCGCAAACGGGGGCCGGGCCGGCCATGGGTGGTGAACTCGTGGTGCGCGTGGCGGTGCCGGTGCCGGTGCGCCGCCTGTTCGACTACCTGGCCCCGGCGAACACGCCCGCGGGCGTGCGGGTGCAGGTTCCCTTCGGCCGCGGCCGGGCGGTGGGGGTGGTGGTGGAAGCGGGCGTGGAGCCCGGCGTGGACACGGCGCGCCTCAAGCCGGTGGCCCGGGTGCTGGATGAACGGCCCCTGCTGCCGGAAGACACCCTGGCCCTGGTGTCGTGGGCGGCGCGCTACTACCGGCATCCGCCGGGGGAGGCGTTCCAGCACGCCATTCCCGGCCTGCTGCGCGGCGGCCGCGATGCCCGCACGCCGGGCGAGCCGGCCTGGAGTCTCACCGCCGCCGGGCGCGAGGCCGATCCCGCTTCCCTGGCCACGCGCGCCCCGCGCCAGGCCGCCGTCCTGGCGCGCCTGCGGGAGGCCGGCCGGCCCCTCACCGCCACCGCCCTGGCGGAGGAGGACGGCGGCCGTGCGCGCTGGCGCGAGGCGCTGCTGCGCCTCGAACAGAAGGGCATGGTGGAGCGGGCGGGTGCGCCAGCCCCGGAGCCGGCCGGCCCGCCCGAGCCCGGGCCGGCACTCAACGCCGCGCAGGCCGCGGCGGTGGACGCCGTGTGCGCCGCACTGGACCGCCACGAGACCTTTCTCCTGCACGGGGTCACCGGCTCGGGCAAGACCGAGGTCTA
>JALUTW010000349.1 GCA_027021685.1 Chromatiales bacterium
AGGGAGAGGGCACCGGTGTTGAAATCGGGTACGGTATCTGCGCCACCTGCATTGGCTGTGGGCTTCACCACCTAGCGCCCAGAACCCAGAACCCAGAACCTAATCTATGGGTGCCTTCGAATATTCTGCCTACGACGCCCGGGGCCGCGAGCGCAAGGGAGTGCTGGAGGGGGATTCCCCGCGCCAGATCCGGGCCAGGCTGCGCGAGCAGGGGCTGCTGCCGGTCTCGGTGGAGCCGGTGGTGGAGAAGGAGGCGGCCCGCCCGGGCGGGTTCAGCCTCCGGCGGGGGATCTCGGCCGCCGACCTGGCCCTCATCACCCGCCAGCTCGCCACCCTGGTGCGCGCCGGCCTGCCCCTGGACGAGGCCACCGCCACGGTGGCACGCCAGACTGCCAAGCCGCGCCTCAAGCGCCTCATCCTGGGGGTGAGGTCGCGGATCATGGAAGGCCATTCCATGGCCGACGGACTGCGCGAGTTTCCCCACGTGTTTCCGGAGCTGTACCGTTCCACCGTGGCCGCCGGCGAGCAGTCGGGCCACCTGGACGCGGTGCTGGAGCGCCTGGCCGATTACACCGAGGCCCGCCAGCAGCTCCATTCCCGCATCCAGCTCGCACTCATTTATCCCACCGTGCTCACGGTCATGGCGGTGGCGGTGGTCACCGGCCTGCTGACGTGGGTGGTGCCCAAGGTGGTGCAGGTGTTCGAGGGCCTGGACCAGGAGCTGCCGTGGGTGACCCGGGCCCTCATCGGCGTGTCCGATTTCCTGCGGGGCAACTTCTGGTGGCTGGCGCTGCTGCTGGTCGCCGGCGGGACGGCGCTGGCCTGGGTGCTGCGCCGGCCGGGACCGCGGTTTGCCTTTCATCGCCTGCTGCTGCGCCTGCCGGTGGTGGGCGGCCTGGTGGCCGGCGCCAACACCGCCCGCTTCGCCCGTACCCTGAGCATCCTCGTGGCCAGCGGCGTGCCGGTGCTGGAGGCCCTGCGCATCGCCGGCCAGGTGATGGAGAACCTGCCCATGCGCGAGGCGGCCCTGGCCGCGGCCCACCGCGTGCGCGAGGGCGCCGGCCTGGCCGGCTCGCTGGAGGCCAGCGGCTACTTTCCGCCCATGGTGGTCAACCTCATCGCCAGCGGCGAGGTGTCCGGCAACCTGGAGCAGATGCTGGAGCGTGCCGCGGTCAACCAGGAGCGCGAGCTGGAGACCACCATCGCCCGCCTCATGGGCCTCATGGAACCGGCGCTCATCCTGGGCATGGGCCTGGTGGTCCTGTTCATCGTGCTTGCCATCCTGCTGCCCATCTTCGACCTCAACCAGCTCGTCAAGTAACCGGTTGTAGGCATCGGCCTACACCACTTTGTGAGCTGGTTCACAGGTGGCACCTCGTGAGCGTGGCTTACCATATCCACCCCAGCGAGGAAGGCGCCGGGACGGGCCCGGCCGGAACACGAACATTCGGGGAGAGGAGACGATGGATACACGGATTTCCGGAAAAGGATTGATGCGCTCCCTGCTGCCGGCGGTGCTGGCAGCGGGCCTGGCCACCGGTTGCGGCGGTGGTGGCGGCGGCGACGATGGTGGTGGCGGAGGTGGCCTGCCCGGCCTGGTGACGGTGCCCACCAGTCTCGTCAACATCGATCGCAACATGGCGGTGAATCTCGTCAACAGCCTGGGCATGGTGAGTGACAACGCCGGTCCATCTTCCCCGGGGCTGTCTTCC
>JALUTW010000350.1 GCA_027021685.1 Chromatiales bacterium
TGGGCCGCCAGCACGTAACGCCCGTCCGGGGTGATGGCCAGGTGGTGACTCCAGCCCGCCACCGGAATGGTGGACATGACGTGCCCGTGCGCCGGGTGGATGAAGAACAGCTGGCTGTTGGGGGTGTCCTTGGGCTGGCCGGGCTTGAGCGGCGTCTCGCTGAGGCTGCCGGCCACGAGGTACTCCCCGTCCGGCGTGGCCACCAGGCCGTGGGAGTTTTCCACCCCGGTGTAGGTGGCGGTCACGGTATCTGTGGCAGCATCCACGGCCACCACCACGTTGCCGGTCCCGGTGGGGATGTAGACCGTGGGTGCGGCCTGGACCGCGGCTGCCGCCAGGGTCAGCACGAGTATGCCTGGGATCTTCATCACGAGCCTCCTTCAATACTGGTTGTCGAACCGGAACATTTCTCCACCGGTGCCGGGTGGTTCACTTCTCCAGCTCGGCCCGGCGCCGGTTGAACTCCTCTTCGTCGATCTCGCCCCGGGCGTAGCGCCGGCGCAGGATCTCCAGGGGATCCTCGCCGGCCTGGCGCGGCGGGGTCCGGCCCGTACCGGCGCCGCCCGTCAGGAACACCACCAGCGCCACGATGCCGGCGATGACGAGCAGCCAGAAGATCCACATGAAGCCGCCGAAGAACCCGAACAATCCGCCGTGTCCGTCCATCATGAGTGCCTCCCGTTGCTCACAGCCTGACCCGCCGCAGGCGCAGGGCGTTGGAGATGACCGACACCGAGCTGAAGCTCATGGCCGCGGCGGCGATGATGGGCGACAGCAGGATGCCGAAGAAGGGGTACAGCACGCCCGCGGCCACTGGCACGCCCAGCGAGTTGTAGATGAAAGCGAAGAACAGGTTCTCCCGGATGTTGCGCATGGTGGCCCGGCTCAGGCGGCGGGCGCGCACGATGCCGCGCAGGTCGCCCTTGACCAGGGTGATGCCGGCGCTCTCCATGGCCACGTCGGTGCCGGTGCCCATGGCGATGCCCACGTGGGCCTGGGCCAGCGCCGGGGCGTCGTTGATGCCGTCGCCGGCCATGGCCACGATGCGGCCTTCCTCCTGGAGCTGCTTGACGATGGCGGCCTTCTGGTCGGGCAGCACCTCGGCCTCCACCCGGTCGATCCCCAGGCGCTCCGCCACCGCCTGGGCGGTGGTGCGGTTGTCGCCGGTGAGCATGACCACCTGCACCTTCTCGCGGTGCAGGTCGCGGATGGCATCGGGCGTGGTGGCCTTGATGGGGTCGGCCACGCCCAGCAGGGCGGCCGGCTGTCCGTCCACGGCCAGGAACATCACGGTCTGGCCCTCGCGGCGCAGGGCCTCAGCCTGCTCCGCCAGGGGACCGGGATCCACCTTCAGCTCTTCCAGCAGGCGCCGGTTGCCCAGGGCCACCTGGCGCCCGGCCACCCGTCCCGTGACCCCGCGGCCGGTGCGGGCCTGGAAGTCGTCCACCGTCTCCAGCGCCAGCGAGCGGTCCTCGGCCCCGCGGACGATGGCCTCGGCCAGGGGATGTTCCGAACCCCGCTCCAGGCTCGCGGCCAGGCGCAGGACCTCGTCCTCGCCGCGGCCGCCGGCCGGGGCCACGGTGACCAGTTGCGGGCGGCCCTCGGTGAGGGTGCCGGTCTTGTCCACCACCAGGGTGTCCACCTTTTCCATGATTTCCAGGGCCTCGGCGTTCTTGATGAGCACGCCGGCCAGGGCGCCGCGGCCG
>JALUTW010000351.1 GCA_027021685.1 Chromatiales bacterium
GCCCCCACCACAATGGCCCCGGTGGCGGTCCCGGACCCGTCGCTTCGCAGGCGGAAGCCCACACTGCAGGAACCGATGCCCACGCACGGGGCGAGAGAGAACTCGCGCCACAGGAGCAGGCCGCTGGAGTTGCCGGTCAACTGGGCGATGGCGACGTCATTGCTTCCGTCGAAGGGGTCGGCACCGGTGGTGTCGGCGCTCACATCCAGGACGTCATTGGCGAGCAGGTCGTGGAAAACGAAGGCGGTGAGTCTGGCACCCCGGACCGTATTTCCAAGGGACAGATCGAATGAACGGAAGATGCGATCATCGGCGTTGTTGGCATAGTTGGCACTGCCGGCACAGCGGTTGGGGTTCGCCGGGTTGGCCAGTGCAGCGGGCATGCCGCTGACGAGGGCGCAATTGGCCACCTGCGCCCAGCCGCTGTTGCTGGTCCAGCCGTTGCTCAGGTCCACCGCCGTGCTCGTGCTGGCCACATTGCTCAGGATGTTGACGCCCGGGGCCCCCACGTCCACCGTGGTGGCGCCGTAGTTGGAGAAGGCGGCGAGCCCGTAGTTCTGGTCCAGGGCGGCCACGCACAGGATATTGGGTTCGGGGATGGCGCACGGGGAGATGGGTATCACGTCGTTGTCGTTGCCATCATTACCCGCCGCCGCCACCACCAGGACATCGGCCGCGCGGGCGGCGGCGATGGCCGAGGCCATCATGGAGTCGATGCCCGGCCCTCCCAGGCTCATGTTGATGATCCGGGCACCGTTGTTCACCGCGTAGCTGATGGCGCTGATGACGTCGGCGACGGTTCCGCCCCCTCCGCTCAGCGCACGCAGGGCCATGATGCGGGCCTGCCAGCAGACCCCGGTGCCGTTGATGTTGTTGTTCCCCACCGCGGCAATGGTGCCGGCCACGTGGGTGCCGTGGTCACTGGCGTCGTCGGGCAGGGGGTCACCGTCCCCGTCCACGAAGTCGTAGCCATAGACGTCATCGACAAACCCGTTGCCGTCGTCATCGATACCGTTGCCGGGAATCTCGCCCGGGTTCACCCACATGTTGTCGGCGATGTCGGGATGGACATGGCTCACACCGGTATCGATCACCGCCACCACCACGTCACGGCAGTCGGTGCGTATGCCCCAGGCGGCTTCCATGTTCATGTCCATGCCCGCCGTGCCGGCCGTGCCGTTGACCGCCTGGCCCACGTTGCGGTAGCCCCACTGCTCCCCGTACCTGGGGTCGTTGGGGGCGGCCAGAGGATAGTAGAGGAAATTGGGCTGCACGGCCTCCACGTCCGGCATGGCGCGGAAGATCTCCACGGCCTGCTCCACCGTGGTTTCCGGCGAGAGCCTGATCCGGCTGATGCGCTGGCGGGGTCCCGCAACATGTTCCAGGTGCGTGAAGCCCAGCGAGGCCACCATCCGGCGGCGGGATTCCGCCGACATGCCGGGCCTGAACCGGACCAGCACTTCGTCCGGCACGTACACGGGCCGGTCCGCCAGGGAAGGGACGGCCCGGACCGGCAGGGGGAGCGGCTGCGGCAGGCCCGTGGCCGGCAGGCCCAGCGCCGCCAGCGCGGCTGCGGCCAGGATGACGCTGCTCCGGCTCATGGCGCGGGCACCACTGCGGCGACGGGATCGGACAGCGCGCTGCCCTGCGGGTTGAGCATCGAGTAGCCCTGGACGCGGAAGTACCACGTGCCACTGGT
>JALUTW010000352.1 GCA_027021685.1 Chromatiales bacterium
GGACTCACAAATTCAACAGGGGCCCGGTGTTCGATCCCCGCCCCCTGTCCCCCGCCCGGAGGGCGGGGGGACCGTTTTTCTGCTTTCGGTGGCAAGCCTGTACAAGGATATTTCCCCCGTGCTCCCCGTGCTCCCCGTGGTTGAGTGAAGTTTTTTCTCTGTGCCCTCTGTGGTTAAAAAAACCAGCTCGAGACTATTCGCATTCCACGCCGTCCAGCGCGGGGGCCGCGCTGCCGAGCATGTTCTCGAGGATGAAGCGCGCGATGACGGCGGGCTGGTTGAGATCCAGCTGGGGCAGGGCGCAGTCCCCGGGCGCGGGCCCGTCGCTGGCCACGGCGATGACGTGTTCGTCCTCGGGGTAGAGCCAGGGCCGGTCCAGCTCGCGGCGGTGGAGTTCGATCTTGGGGATGGCCTCGTGGCGGAAGCCCTCCACCAGGATCAGATCGAGGTGCGCGGTATCGAGGCGTGCGACGAGTTCCGCCAGCAGAGGATCGTCGTCCGCCGTTTCGTTTTCCACCATCAGGGCCCAGCGCCTGGCGGAGGCGATGAGCATCTGTCGCGCGCCGGCCTTGCGCAGTTCGTAACTGTCCTTGCCGGGGTGGTCGATGTCGAAGTCGTGGTGGGCGTGCTTGATCATGCCCACGCGCAGGCCCTCGGCCTGCAGCAGCGGCAGCAGCCGTTTCAACAGCGTGGTCTTGCCGGTGCCCGACCAGGCGGCGAAGCCGAGCAGCGGCAGGGGAAAGTCAGGTGGCGTCGTTGGCATGGGCGAGTTCGTCCGGGGTGTTGAGGTTGATAAAGGCGGCCGGCGTGTCGGCGAAGTCGGCCACCGCGTGGGGGGTTGTCGCCAGCCAGCGGTGGATGGCGCGGCCGCCCCGGGCCGCGAAGTCCGCCAGCGCCGCCTGAAGGTCGCGGTGCACCAGCAGGCACAGGGACTGCTGGCGCTCACCGTCGTGGGCCACCGCCACGGGCAGTCCCTCGCGCGCCGCCGCGGCGGCAAGGCGGGCGAGCAGGTCCGCGGGCAGGGCGGGGGTGTCACAGGGCACGAACAACAGCCAGGGCGTATCCGCATGGGCGAAGCTGGTGAGGATGCCGCGCAGGGGCCCGGCGGGCCATTGCTCGTCGTCGGCAAAGACCGGCACACCCGCCGCGCCATAGTCGGCCAGCTGGCGGTTGGCATTGATGCGCACGCGCTCCACCTGCGGGCGCAGGCGTTCCAGCACGTGCGCGAACAGGGGTTTGCCGCGCAGGGGCAGCAGACCCTTCTCGCGCCCGCCCATGCGGCGCGCCTCGCCGCCGGCAATGATGACGGCGGTGGTGGTCCCGGCGGTGGCCGTGGGCCTGCTCATGTCGTGACGCACCTCACAGGCCGGGGCGAATATCGCCCCCGTGGGGGCGGTTTCACCCTGTGGATCCGCCGTGGGGGGACGCTAACAGGGGCAGGCAAGCAATGGGTTTGAGTCGTCCCATGAAGATCACATCTGCATCCGACATGGCCATGGCGGGGATCCGCAAGGGCATGAGCGAGGTCCGCCGCAGCGCCGAGACCCTCGCCAGCCGGCCCACCGACGCCGAGGGCGTCGCGGCGGCGGTGAGCCTGAAACAGGCCGCCCGCCAGGTGGAGGCCGCCAGCAGGATCATCGAGACCGAGAACGAGATGCTCGGCACCCTGCTCGACGTGAAGGCCTGATCCCGCCATCACTCCGTCGCTTTCCCGCGCTTGTCGCTCTGGCGCGCCAGCGCCCAGGCCACGTGCTCGCGCACCAGCGCCGAGGGGTGATGGGCGCGCGCGCGCAGGGCGTCGATGACCGCCTCCCCGGGCGGGGCGTTTCCCAGCGCCACGGCGATGTTGCGCAACCAGCGCTCATGGCCGATGCGCCGGATGGCGCTGCCCTCGGTGCGCCTGAGGAAGGTCTCCTCGTCCCAGGCGAACAGCTCGATGAGGGGGGCGGCATCCAGCTCCGGGCGCGGCAGGAAGTCGGCCTCCCGCGTCAGTTGCGCGAAACGGTTCCACGGGCAGACGAGCTGGCAGTCGTCGCAGCCGTAGATGCGGTTACCCAGGGCCGGGCGCAGGGGCTCGGGAATGGCGCCGGCGTGCTCGATGGTGAGGTAGGAAATGCAGCGCCGCGCATCCAGCTCGTAAGGCGCGGTGATGGCGGCGGTGGGGCAGACGTCCAGGCATGCGGTGCAGTCGCCGCAGTGGGCCTCCGCCGGGGCGTCCACCGGCAGGGGCAGATCGGTATAGAGTTCGCCGAGGAAGAACCACGAGCCGGCACGGCGGTTGATGAGGTTGGTGTGCTTGCCGATCCAGCCCAGCCCGGCGCGCCGGGCCAGCGGTTTTTCCATCACCGGCGCGCTGTCCACGAAGGCGCGGTAGCCGAAGGGGCCCACCTCGGCGGCGATGCGCTCGGCCAGCTTCTGCAGGCGCTTGCGCAGGGTCTTGTGATAGTCGCGCCCCAGCGCGTAACAGGATATGGCGGCCAGCTCCGGCCGCGCCGCCAGCTCGGCGGGGTCGAGCCGCGTGGGCGGCAGGTAATCCATGCGCACGCTGATGACCCGCACCGTGCCCGGTTGCAGCTCGGCGGGACGGGTGCGCTTGCTGCCGTGACGGGCCATCCACGCCATGTCGCCGTGACGGCCCTCGGCCAGCCAGCGCTGCAGGCGGATCTCCGCCTCGCCGAGATCGGTGTCGGCGATGCCCACCTGCTGGAAGCCCAGCTCCGCGCCCCAGTCCCTGATGGCGCGCGCCAGCGAGCGCATCTCGGGTTCGGTTTTCTTCACGCAGGACATACCGCTATGATACCGGCATGGGGGAGCTCAACAGTAATCTTTATCGTGGCGAGGAGGTCCGGGAACTGGACCGCCTGGCCATCGAAGACAGCGGCATCCCCGGCAATGTCCTCATGGAACGCGCGGGCGCGGCGGCCTTCGAGTGCCTGCGCAAGCACTGGCCCGAGGCCCGCTCGCTGGCGGTGCTCTGCGGCACCGGCAACAACGGCGGCGACGGCTTCGTCCTCGCGCGCCTCGCCCGTGAGGCCGATCTCCCGGTCACCGTCTTTCAGGTGGGCGACGAGGCCCGCCTGCGGGGCGATGCCCTCGCCGCCCAGCAACGCCTCGCCGGCGCCGGGGTTACCCCCGAGCCCTTTACCGGCCACAAGCTGGCCGGCTATGACGTGCTGGTGGACGGCCTGCTCGGCACCGGCCTGCATGGCGAAGTGAGCGACCACTGGCGCGAGGCCATCGAGGCCATGAACCACAGCGGCCGGCCGGTGCTGGCGCTGGATATTCCCTCGGGCCTGAATGCCGACACCGGTACCGCCCCCGGCGCGGCGGTCCGCGCGGCGGTGACCATCACCTTCATCGGCATCAAGCGCGGCCTGGTGATGGAGACCGGCCGCGAGCTGTGCGGCGAGCTGGTCTTCGACACCCTCAGCGTGCCCGACAGCGTCTACCGCAAGGGGCCGAAACCCGCCACCGCCCTGCGCTACGACGAGCTGGCCGCCCTGCTCAAGCCCCGCCACCGGGCCGGCCACAAGGGCCACTACGGTCACGTGCTCATCGTCGGCGGCGAGACGGGCTATACCGGGGCCGTGCGCCTCGCCGGCGAGGCCGCGGCGCGCGCCGGCGCCGGGCTGGTGTCGGTGGCCACGCGCCGCGCCCATGCCGCGGTGACCAACATGGGGCGCCCGGAGCTCATGTGCCACGGCGTGGAGACGGCGGCCGAACTCGCCCCCCTGCTCCGGCGCGCCAGCGTGGTGGTCATCGGTCCCGGCCTGGGGCAGGGGGCCTGGGGTACCGCCATGCTGGCGGCCATCCTCGATACGCGCCTGCCCACCATATTCGACGCCGATGCCCTCAACCTCCTCGCCCACGAGCCGGAGCGCGGGCGCAACCGCATCCTCACCCCGCATCCCGGGGAGGCCGCCCGCCTGCTGGGCTGCACGGCCGACGAGATCCAGCAGGATCGCTTCTTCGCCGCCGAGCAACTCCAGCAGCGCTACGGCGGCGTGGTGATCCTCAAGGGGGCCGGCACGCTGGTGCGCAGCGCCCAGGGAACCGGCCTGTGCCTGGGCGGCAACCCCGGCATGGCCAGCGGCGGCATGGGCGACGTGCTGAGCGGCATCCTCGGCGCCCTCGTCGCCCAGGGCTTCCCGCCGCTGGTGGCCGCCAAGCTGGGCGTGTGCCTGCACGCCGAGGCCGGCGACCAGGCCGCGCAGGCCGCCGGCGAACGGGGCCTCGTGGCCTCGGATCTCATGCCCTGGATCCGCCGCCTGGCCAACCCCGCCCCGGCGGCCACCACCCCCGCCGGTGGCGCGCCGCGGTGAGCGGCAGTTCCGCCCCGGCCGGCGGCGCCGAGTACCGCCGGGAACTGCCCGACGCCGCGGCCACCGAGGCGCTGGGGGCGGCGCTGGCACACTGCTGTCCCGCCGGCGTACAGATCCACCTGTGCGGCGAACTGGGCGCGGGCAAGACCACCCTGGTGCGCGGTTTCCTGCACGCCCTGGGCCATCGCGGCAAGGTCAGGAGTCCCACCTTCACCCTGGTAGAGCCCTACGGCCTGGACGACCGACTCCCCGGCGGGCCGGTGTATCACTTCGATCTCTACCGTCTCGGCGATCCCGAGGAACTGGAATACCTGGGCGGGCGGGACTACTTCGACGGGCGCGCCACCTGCCTGGTGGAGTGGCCCGAGCGGGGCGAGGGCTGGCTGGCCCCGCCCGATGTGCGCGTGGAACTGCGCTACACCGCCGAGGGCACGCGCCGGGCGGTGCTGGCGGCCCGCGATCCCGCCTGGCTGGCCTGCCTGGAAGCTTCGGTAGCGAGTAACGGGTAACGAGGGGCGTGGGTCCCCCCTGTTTTGCCTGGCCCATCCACTGCCTCGCAGGATGCCTCGAGGCCGGTGGGGCGGACTCCGGCGGGCAGCCCGGGGGCGCGCAGGGGCGCAAATATTGAGAAAACAGGCGAAGAAAACCGGCTAGCTTCCTGACAAATAACCTTTTTTCTTGAAATTGGCGTTAAAATTTGCACAATTAACGCAGGAACGAAGAAAAAAGAGGAGCAGGACAGTGCGGGCAGCCGGTTTACTGGCAGGTGTGCTTTTTCTCTGCGCGGTTACCAGCGCCGTGGCGGCACCGGTACAGGTGCAGGGCATGCGCATGTGGCCGGCGCCGGACAACACCCGTCTGGTCTTCGATCTCAGCGCGCCGGTGGTCCACCAGGTGTTTACCCTCACCGGCCCGGACCGGCTGGTCATCGATCTGAAGAATGCCCGCATGCCGGGCGGCGTGCCCGCCTTCGACTATGCCGCCAGCATGCTGCGCGGCATACGCTACGCCCCCCGCGGCGACGGCGACCTGCGGGTGGTGCTGGACCTGAAGAAGTCGGTCAAGCCCCGCAGTTTCGTGCTCAAGCCCAACCGCGAGTACGGCCATCGTCTGGTCATCGATCTCTACGACGCCGCCAAACCGCGCGCCCAGCCCCGACCCCGCGCGCCGCGCGCCGATCCCGGCCGGCCCCGCGACATCGTCATTGCCATCGACGCCGGCCACGGGGGCGATGATCCCGGCGCCATCGGCCCGCGCGGCACGCGGGAAAAGGACGTGGTGCTGCAGGTGGCGAAACGCCTCAAGCGCCTCATCGACCGCGAATACGGCATGCGCGCGGTGATGATCCGCGAGGGCGATTATTTCGTCGGCCTCTCGCGCCGCGTGCAGAAGGCGCGCGAGGCCCATGCCGATCTGTTCATTTCCCTGCACGCCGACGCCTTCGACCGCGCCAGCGCGCACGGTTCCTCGGTGTATATCCTCGCCGAGGGCAACGCCAGTAGCGACGCCGCGCGCTGGCTGGCGGAGAACGAAAACGCCTCCGATGTCATCGGCGGCGTGAGCCTGGTGGAAAAGGACGATCTGCTCAAGTACGTGCTGGTGGACATGATGAAGGCCTCCACCATCCAGGACAGCCACCAGCTGGCCAGCGACGTGCTCGCCAAGCTGAAGGGCATCACCCCCCTGCACAAGCCCTACGTGGAGCAGGCCGGTTTCCGCGTGCTGCGTTCGCCGGACGTGCCCTCCATCCTCGTGGAGATGGCCTTCATCTCCAATCCGAAGGAAGAGCGCAAGCTGCGCAACGGTCGCCACCAGGCGAAGCTGGCGCGCGCCCTGCTCAGGGGGATCCGCAGCTACTTCCGCAAGAACCCGCTGGAGGGCACGCTGCTCGCGGCGCGCCCCCGGCGGCATGTCATCGCGCGTGGCGATACCCTCTCGGAGATCGCCAGCCGCTACCGCGTCAGCGTGGGCGAACTGCGCGCCGCCAATGGCCTCAAGAACGACGTGCTGGTGGTGGGCAAGGTCCTGCGCATCCCCTGGGCCGGGAGTTGAGGCCGGGCGGGCACCTCATGCCTCCACGCGGGGCAGGATCTCCGTGTAGTCGATACTGATGCGATCCCCCGCCACCGGCCGGAACAGCCGGTCGGCGAAGTCCACGTGGTCGGGGTGATGGCGGTAGCTCTCGATCACCGCCGGGTGGCAGAAGCGCACCAGCCAGGTATAGCGATAGCGATCCCCGTCACGCAGGGACTCGCCGATGAACACCTCCCGGACGCCGGGTATGGCGGCGAGAATGCGCTTGCCCTCCAGCGCCATGTCGTGCACGCCGCGCCGGTCCAGCCCGCTGACGTTGTAGATGATGAGGTGTTCCACGGGGGCCCAGGGGGCGGCGCAGGCCAGCACCTCCGCGCCACGCCCCGCCGCGCCCCACAGCTTCATGCAGCGCGCTGCCTCCGCCCGGATGGCCGCGGGCACGTCTTTCACCTGGCTGGTGAAGCCCGCGGCCGCGTCGGCCTCGCAGTTTTGCCGCACCTGTTGCGCGGCGGCGTCGGACAGCGCGGTGTAGTAGTTGATCTTGGCCACGCCGTTTTCGATCAGGGCGTGGAACTGCGCGTCGTCGAGACCGGTGCCGCCGTGGATGACGAGGGGCATGTTCAGGGCGGCGTTGATCTCCGCCAGCCGCGTGATGTCCAGTTGCGGCGTGCCGCGCATGCGGCCGTGCACCGTGCCCACGGAGACGGCAAGGAAATCCACGGCGGTTTCACTGACGTAGCGGAGCGCCTCCTCCACGGTGGTATAACGGATCTCCCCCGGGTGGCGCGCGGCGTCCTCGCCTTCCACGCCGGGCACGTAGCCCAGTTCGCCTTCCACCGGTACGCCGCAGCCGTGCGCCATGTTCACCAGCTCGCGGGTGATCTCGATGTTCTGCGCAAGCGGCCTGTCCGAGGCATCCACCATGACGCCGTTGCAGCCCCGGCGGATGGCCTCCACGGCGGAGGCCATGCTCTCCCCGTGGTCGAGGTGGATGGCCACCGGCACCGTGGCGCGCATGGCGGCGGTCTCCACCGCGGCCATGAGCAGGGCGAAATCGAAGTATTCGAAATGGGACTCGGCCAGGCTCAGGATCACCGGCGCGCCCGTTTCCTCCGCGGCGTCCATGACGCCGCTGATGAAATCGAGGTTGACCACATCGAAGGCGCCCACGGCATAGCCGTTGGCCCAGGCGTGTTGCAGCATGTCTTTCATGTCCACTAACGGCATGGCGCGTTCTACCTCATTACAAACTGTGCTGGTTTCCGGTGGGCGGGGCGGCGCCGGGATCGGGTCTCCGCGCCCGCTGCCGCCGCCCGTGGGGAGAGAACATGCCGTGTTTCCGGCGGTGGAAATATCAGAAATTAACGATGTCACCTTCAGTCTGTCCCGCAGTCTGTCCTGTGGTTTCGCGGCGGAAGAAACCGTGACCGGAGGTCGTCCCGCCCGCTCCGGGGGCCGCGATTCTATGGCCATCGGGGCAGGGCTGTTTTAAGCTCTGGACATGGTTCCCCAGGAAGATCATCCCGCGCGCATCCGGCGCCTGAGCCGCCAGGAGGCCAACCAGATCGCCGCCGGCGAGGTCGTGGAGCGCCCGGCCTCGGT
>JALUTW010000353.1 GCA_027021685.1 Chromatiales bacterium
CCCCCCAGCCCATGGACCTGGGCGACCTGGTCGTCACCCTGGTGCCCGAAGGCGAGGGCACCCGCGGCACCCTGGCCGATGCCGGCGGCCCCCTGTCCGTGGAGGGCGTGGTCACCATCGGTGCCGATGGCGCCTGGCAGCTCAAGGCCACCCTCGCCGCGCGCGAGAGCGGCTCGCCCGTGGTCGGCGCCCTGCGCTTCCTCGGCCGCCCCGACGCCCGCGGCCGGGTGACCCTGGTGCGCCGCGGCCGCCTGCCCCTGCGTTGACCCGCCGGGCCGGTGGCCCCGACATCAGCTCCATCAGCTCCAATTCCCAGCTCCCGGCCTCCCCTCCCAGCACCCAGCAGCCAGCCCCCAGCACCCATTCCCAGCACCCAGCGGCCAGCCCCTAGCACCCTATTCAATACCCAGCTTCTTGAGCCGGTAGCGCAGGGCGCGGAAGGAGATCCCCAGCAGCTTGGCGGCCTGGGTCTTGTTGTAGCGGGTCTGTTCCAGTGCGCGCAGAATGGCCTCGCGCTCGCGGGTGTCCAGGTAGGGGTCGAGTCCCTGGCTCACGGCCGCGCCGCTGTCGTCGTCCGCGGCAAGCGGGGCCGGCGCCGCATCCAGCTGCAGGTCGGCGGCGTGGATGACCTCCCCCTCGCACAGGGTCATGGCCCGCTCCAGGATGTTTTCCAGCTCGCGCACGTTGCCGGGGAAGGGGTAGTCGGCCAGGGCCGCCAGGGCGTCCTCGGCCATGCGCGGGGCCGGCGTCTGCCACTGGGCGGCGATGCGGGCCAGGAGGTGATCCACCAGCAGCGGGATGTCCTCGCGCCGCTCGCGCAGGGGCGGCACCGCCAGGGCGATGACGTTGATGCGGTAGTACAGGTCCTGGCGGAACTGGCCGGACTTCACCAGCGCGGCCAGATCCTTGTGGGTGGCGGACAGGATGCGCACGTCGATGGGGATCTCCTGCTGGGCCCCCACCGGCCGCACCGCCTTTTCCTGGATGGCGCGCAGCAGCTTCACCTGCATGGGCAGGGGCAGGTCGGCCACCTCGTCCAGGAACAGGGTGCCGCCCTCGGCGGCCTGGAACAGGCCGGCCTTGTCGCTGGTGGCGCCGGTGAAGCTGCCCTTGAGGTGGCCGAAGAACTCGCTTTCCATGAGCTCGGCGGGGATGGCGCCGCAGTTGACCGGCACGAAGGGGCCGTCGCGGCGCGGGCCCTGGGCATGGATCAGCCGCGCCACCAGCTCCTTGCCGGTGCCCGACTCGCCGTGGATGAACACCGGCGCCTGGCTGCGGGCCACCTTGGCGATGGTGCGCCGCACGGAATCCATGGCCGCCGACCGGCCCAGGAGCTGTTCCTCGCCCATGGGGGTGTCGGCCTGGCCCGCGACCTCCAGCGCGGTGTTGATGAGCCTGCGCAGCATCTCGAGGTCCACCGGCTTGGAAACGAAGTCGAAGGCCCCGGCCTTGAGCGCTTCCACCGCCGATTCCATGTTGCCGTGGGCGGTGATGACCGCCACCGGCAGGCGCGGGTGGTGGCGCTGGATGTGGCGCACCAGGTCGATGCCGCTGCCGTCGGGCAGGCGCATGTCGGTGAGGCACACGTCGAAGGCCCCCTGTTCCAGGCGGGCGCGCGCCTCGGCCAGGTCCGCGGCACTGTCGGAGTCGATACCCATGCGCATGAGGGTGATCTCCAGCAGCTCGCGGATGTCCGGCTCGTCGTCCACCACCAGGGCGCGCGGTTTTTTCCGTGATGCCTGGGCCATGTCTCTTCAGCCGATGTGCCGGCGCGGGTCCTGGAAACTGATGCGGAAGCAGCCGCCGCCGGGACCCGCGATGTAGTTGATGTGGGCCTGGTTGGCCTCGGCCAGCTCGCGCGAGATGTAGAGCCCGAGGCCCGTGCCGCCGGCGGCGGTGGTGAAGAACGGCTCGAAGACGTGCTCCACGGTGTCCGCGTCCAGGCCGGGGCCGTTGTCGCGCACGTCCAGGAACGGTCGCCGTGCCTCCGGCGTCAGGCCTGCCACCAGTTCCACGCGCAGGGTATCGCCCGTGCCGGCATGGCGCAGTGCGTTCTCGCACAGATTGGTGAGGATCTGGTGCAGCTGGCCGCGATCGAAGCGTACCTGCAGGTCCGGCGGGTCCACCTCCAGCGCCAGGGTGCCGGTGCCCAGGCCGTGGTGCCGGCGGAACTCGGCGGCGAAGTCCTCCAGGAACGGCCGCAGGGGAAACACCTCGGGGCTGGCCCGGTCGCGGCGGCTCAGCGACAGCACGCTCTCCACGATGTCGTTCATCCGCCGGGACTGGTCCCGGATGATGCGGATGAGCCTGGCGTCGTGTTCGTCCAGGTTGGGGGACTCGCCCAGGAGCTGGCCGGCGTGGCTGATGGCGCCCAGCGGGTTGCGGATCTCGTGGGCGATGCTGGCCGTGAGCCGGCCCAGCGACGCCAGCTTGAGCTGCTGGGCCTGCTGCGCGGTGGCCGCGGTGTCTTCCAGGAACACCAGCACACCGGACCGTTCACCCCGGCTGATGCGGGCCATGCGCGGCTGCAGCGCGGCGTGGTCACGGGTGGGCTGGATGGGGGCGGGAGTGGCGTCGGGGTGCTCGCGCCAGGCGGCGACCCGCTCTGCCAGCTCCGGTGCCACCTGGGCCAGCGGCTTCTTGGCGCGGCCCGGCGGCATGCCCAGCATGCTCCAGGCGGCCTCGTTCATGAACCGCACGCGGTCGTCCTCGTCCACCACCACGATACCCGTCTGCATGCGCTGGATGATGTGGTCGGTGAGTTCGGCCATGTTGGCCAGGTCCACCCCGCGGCGGTGGGCCAGTTCCTCGCTCTCGCGGATGCGCCGGGCCAGCACCGTGACCACCGCGGCGGCGGTGAAATAGGTCGCCCCCAGCAGGCCGGCGTGGGCGAACCCCGGCAGGCCGCCCGGGGCCTGCTGGAAGCGGAAGACCTGTTCGCCCAGCACCGCCACCGTGGCGAGGGCGGCGAACACCAGGGCGGTGCGCGGCCGTTCCAGCATGGCGCCACCGGCCACCGGCACCAGCAACAGCATGCCCAGGCCCGAGTTGACGCCGCCGCTGGCGTGCATGAGCAGGGTGAGGCTGAGGACGTCCACCCCCACGCCGGCCGCCACCTGGAGGGGAAAGTCGGGCTCCCGCGCCCGGATCATGAGGGCGGCCACCAGGGCATAGAGCAGGTAGAAGAAGGCGGTGGCGGCGAACAGGCCGGGGTCCTCCAGGCCCAGCGGCGCGAACAGGTGGCCGGTGAGGAGCAGGATCAGCGAGCCGCCCGCCACCAGCCCCCGGTAGGCGTTGAGCAGCGACAGCGGCTTCCAGGTGTTGCGCGGATCGGCCGGGCGGGCCGCTGCGGACAGGGGGGCGGAAGTGGCCGTCTCCATGCGCGGCGTTCAGGCGGCGCCGGCGTCACGATGGCGCGTGGAGCAATAGTGCCGGCCGCCGGCCGCCACCGCCTCCTTCTCCGGCACGTGCAGGCCGCAATGGGCGCAGCGCACCATCTGTTCCACCTGCCGGGGGGCGTGGCCGCCGCCGCGCAGCGGGCGGTGTGCGCGGGCCCGGGCCAGCCAGCGGCGCAGGATGGTCCAGGCCAGCCAGAGAACCACGGCGATGGCGATGAGGCGGATGAGGGTCACGGGTCGGGCGGCGCCGGCGCCTTTTGCTTCACTTTTCCCTTTCCTACAAAATACCACGTTTTACGCCAGGGTTGAGGCGCGATGAATCTGCACGAGTACCAGGCCAAGCGCCTGTTTGCCGACTATGGCATCCCGGTGCCCCAGGGGGTGGTGGCGGCCTCCGTGGCCGAGGCGGTGGAGGCGGCCGGCGGCTTCTGCACCCGGGGCTGCGTGGTCAAGGCCCAGGTCCATGCCGGCGGCCGCGGCAAGGCCGGCGGGGTCAAGCGGGTGGAGGGCCTCGACGCCCTGCGCGAGGCGGCCGGCTCGCTGCTGGGCACGCGCCTGGTCACGGCCCAGAGCGGGCCCGAAGGGCAACCGGTGGAACGGGTGCTGGTGGAGCCGCTGGTCCACGTGCACAAGGAGTTCTACCTGGGGGCGCTGGTGGATCGCGCCGCGCAGAAGATCGCCTTCGTGGCCTCCGCCGCCGGCGGCATGGAGATCGAGGAGATCGCGCGCGCCCACCCCGAGGCCATTCACCGCGTCCACGTGGACCCCGCCACCGGGCTCATGCCGTTCCAGGCCCGGCGCCTGGCCTTCGCCCTGGGCCTGGGCGCGCAGCTCAAGCCGTTTGCGGCCATCGTCGGCGCCCTGGCGCGCATGATGGCGGACAAGGACCTCGGCCTGGTGGAGATCAACCCCCTGGTGCTCACCCGCGACGGAGACCTGCTGGCGCTGGACGCCAAGGTGGCGGTGGACGACAGTGCCCTCTACCGCCAGCCGGAGCTGGCGGCCTGGCGCGATCCCGGCCAGGAGGACCCGCAGGAGCACGCCGCCGCCGAGCACGGCCTCAACTACGTGCGCCTGGACGGGGACATCGGCTGCATGGTCAACGGCGCCGGCCTGGCCATGGCCACCATGGACCTCATCCAGCTCGCCGGCGGCCGCCCGGCCAACTTTCTCGACGTGGGCGGCGGCACCACGGCGGAAAAGGTGGCCGAGGCGTTCAAGCTCATCAACGCCGAACCCCGGGTGCGCGCCATCCTGGTCAACATCTTCGGCGGCATCGTGCGCTGCGACCTCATCGCCGAGGGCATCGTCCGGGCCCTGCACGAGGTGGAGGTGAGGGTGCCGGTGGTGGTGCGGCTGGAGGGCACCCGCCGCGACGAGGGCCGGGCGCTGCTGGAGCGCTCGGGCCTGGATGTCATCGCGGTGGCCGACCTGGCCGAGGCGGCGCGGCGGGCGGTGGCCGCGGCGCAGGAGGGCCGCTGACATGGCGGTGCTGGTGGACCGCGACACCCGGGTGCTGTGCCAGGGCTTCACCGGCAGGCAGGGCACCTTCCACTCGGAGCAGGCCATCGCCTACGGGACCAACCTGGTGGGCGGGGTGACCCCGGGCAAGGGCGGCCAGCGCCACCTGGAGCGGCCGGTGTTCGACACCGTGGCCGAGGCGGTGGCGGCCACCGGGGCCGATGCCTCCATGATCTACGTGCCGGCGCCGTTTGCCGCCGATGCCATCCTGGAGGCGGCGGACGCCGGGGTGCGGGTCATCGTCTGCATCACCGAGGGGATCCCGGTGCAGGACATGATCAAGGTGAAGGCGGCGCTGCGCGGCAGCGACTCGGTACTCATCGGCCCCAACTGTCCCGGCATCATCACGCCCGGCCAGTGCAAGATCGGGATCATGCCCGGCGCCATCCACGCCCCGGGACGGGTGGGCATCGTGTCCCGCTCGGGCACCCTCACCTACGAAGCAGTGGCGCAGACCACCGCCAACGGCCTGGGCCAGAGCACCTGCATCGGCATCGGCGGCGATCCCATCGGCGGCCTGTCCTTCATCGACTGCCTGGCCCTGTTCAACGAGGACCCGGAGACCGAGGGCATCCTCATGGTGGGCGAGATCGGCGGCAGCGCCGAGGAGGAGGCCGCCGACTACATCCGGGACCACGTGGACAAGCCGGTGGTGGCTTACATCGCCGGCCTCACCGCGCCGCCGGGCAAGCGCATGGGCCACGCCGGGGCCATCATCGCCGGCGGCCGCGGCACCGCCGAGGCCAAGATCGCGGCCCTGGAGGCGGCCGGGGTCACGGTGGCCCGCTCGCCGGCGGAGATGGGCCTGCGCATGCTGGAGCGGCTCGGTGCCTGAACGCCCGCCCGCCACCCTGCGCGTGGCCGTCGCCCAGCTCGACATGCTGGTGGGCGACGTGGAAGGCAACACCCGGCGGGTGCTCGCCGCCTGCGACGAGGCGCGCGATCGCCTCGGTGCCCAGGTGGTGGTGTTTCCGGAGCTGAGCCTGGTGGGCTACCCGCCCGAGGATCTGCTGCTGCGTCCCGGCCTCCACCAGCGGGTGCTGGAGGCCCTGGGCCGGCTCAAGCGCGGCATCCGCGGCATCGACGCGGTGGTGGGTTTTCCCCACCACGCCACCGGGGGCCTGTACAACGCCGCCGCCCTCATCCGCGACGGGCGCCTGATGGAGATCTGCCACAAGCAGCATCTGCCCAACTACGGCGTGTTCGACGAGAAGCGATATTTCGCCCCGGGCACGGCGGGCTGCGTGGCCGACATCGCGGGCGTCCCGGTGGGGCTGACCATCTGCGAGGACGTGTGGCACCCGGGGCCGGTGACCCAGGCGGTGGAGGCCGGGGCCCGCCTCATCCTCAACATCAACGCCTCGCCCTATCACGTGGACAAGGGCAGCGAGCGCGAGGCGGTGGTGCGCGAACGCATCGAGGAAAGCGGGGTGCCGGTGGTCTACGTCAACCTGGTGGGCGGCCAGGACGAGCTGGTGTTCGACGGCGAGTCCTTCGTGATGGACGCCGCGGGCCGGGTGAGCCACCGGTTTCCGGCCTTCGAGGAAGGGATCTTTCCCGTGGACTTCGATCTCTCCGCCGAGGTGCCGCAGCCGCGCCCCGGCCTGTGCCTGCCGCCGCTGGCACTGGAGGAGAGCGTGTACCGGGCCCTGGTGCTGGGCGTGCGCGACTACGTGACCAAGAACGGCTTCGCCGGCGTGGTCATCGGCCTGTCCGGCGGCATCGACTCGGGGCTGACCCTGGCGGTGGCGGTGGACGCCCTGGGTCCCGAGCGGGTCGAGGCGGTGATGATGCCCTCGCGCTACACCGCCGACATGAGCGTGGAGGACGCCACCGCCGAGGCCCGCGCCCTGGGGGTGGAGTACCACGTCATTCCCATCGAGCCGGCCTACCAGGCCTTTCTCGACATGCTGGCGGCCGAGTTCGCCGGGACCGAGCCCGACACCACCGAGGAGAACATCCAGGCCCGCTGCCGCGGCGTGATCCTCATGGCCATCTCCAACAAGAAGCGCAAGATCGTGCTCACCACCGGCAACAAGAGCGAGATGGCGGTGGGCTATGCCACCCTGTACGGTGACATGGCCGGCGGCTACGACGTGCTCAAGGACGTGCCCAAGACCCTGGTCTACCGCCTGGCCCGTTACCGCAACCGCCGGGACCCCGTGATCCCGGAGCGGGTGCTGACCCGGCCGCCGTCGGCGGAGCTGGCACCGGACCAGAAGGACACCGACACCCTGCCGCCGTACGAGGTCCTCGATCCCATCCTGCAGATGTACGTGGAGGAGGATCGCGACATCGATGCCATCGTCGCCGCCGGTTTCGACGAGGCGGTGGTGCGGCGCGTGGCCTGGATGGTGGATCGCAACGAGTACAAGCGCCGCCAGGCCCCGCCCGGGGTGCGCATCACCCGCCGGGCCTTCGGGCGCGACCGGCGCTATCCCATCACCAACGGCTACGGCCGCCGGCCGTGAGCGCGGGCCGGCGCTGTACGGCACGCCGGGGAGTGAGTATGCTTGTACGGCCCGCCCCGGAATGCTCCGTGGCCGCGGACTCGTCAGGGGACACGCGCGGAAATTTCGAGGCAGGTTCTGTTCACCGGGCGCCACGCCCTGGAACGCTCAGCTCAACCGGGAACATGCGACAATGAAAAAAATCGAGGCCATCATCAAACCCTTCAAGCTGGACGACGTGCGCGAGGCGCTGTCGGAGATTGGCGTCACCGGCATGACCGCCATCGAGGTCAAGGGCTTCGGGCGGCAAAAGGGCCATACCGAGCTCTATCGCGGTGCCGAGTACGTCATCGATTTTCTGCCCAAGGTGAAGCTGGAGATCGTGGTCAGCGACGACCTGGCCGATCGCTGCATCGAGGCCATTTCCAACGCGGCACGCACCGGCAAGATCGGCGACGGCAAGATCTTCGTGTCCAGCGTGGAGCGGGTGGTGCGCATCCGCACCGGCGAAGAGGGCGAGGCCGCGATCTGACAGGATGTCGAAAAAGGCCGTCCCGGCCTTTTTCAACGTGCCGAA
>JALUTW010000354.1 GCA_027021685.1 Chromatiales bacterium
GGGCACGGGTCTTCGCACGGGTGGAGCCGCGGCAGAAGCTGGACATCGTGCACGTCCTGGAGCGGGCCGGCCACTTCGTGGCCGTTACCGGTGACGGGGCCAACGACGCCCCGGCCCTGCGTGCCGCGGAAGTGGGCGTGGCCATGGGCAAAAGCGGCACCGACGTGGCGCGGGAATCGGCCGATCTCATCATCACCGACGATAACTTCGCCTCCATCGTGGCCGGGATCGAGGAAGGCCGCATCGCGTACGGCAACGTGCGCAAGGTGATCTACCTGCTGGTCTCCACCGGTGCGGCGGAGATCGTGCTGTTCGGCCTGGCCCTGTTCACCGGCCTGCCGCTGCCGCTGGTGGCGGTGCAGCTGTTGTGGCTCAACCTGGTCACCAACGGCATCCAGGACGTGGCCCTGGCCTTCGAGCCGGGGGAAGGCCAGGAACTGCGCCGGCCCCCGCGGCCGCCGCGCGAGCCCATCTTCGATCGCCTCATGCTGGAACGCCTCGCGGCAGGTGCGCTGGCCATCGGCGTGCCCGCCTTCCTGCTGTTCCAGTATCTCCTGGCCCAGGGTTACAGCGTCGAGGAAGCGCGCAACGGCACCTTGCTGCTCATGGTGTTGTTCGAGAACATTCACGTGTTCAACTGCCGCTCGGAGACGCGTTCGGTGTTCCGTCACAGCCCGTTGCGCAACCCGCTGTTGCTGGCAGGCACGCTGGCTGCCCAGGGCGTGCATATCGGCGCCATGTACACGCCCGGCCTCAGCGACGTGCTCGGGGTACAGCCCGTGTCTCCCGGGCACTGGCTGCAGCTTCTGGCCATCGCCCTGGTGGTGCTGGCCGTCATGGAGCTGCACAAGCTGTGGTGGCGGTGGCGGACCGGCGGGGCGAGGACGGTGTCATGAGCCGGACGCCGCGCATCAGCCTCATCGCCGCCATGGACGAGAACCGTGTCATCGGCATCGACAACCGGTTGCCGTGGAAGCTGCCCTCGGACATGAAGTGGTTCCGCCGCCACACCCTGGGCAAGCCGGTGATCATGGGACGCAAGACCTTCGACTCCCTGGGCCGGCGGCCACTGCCGGACCGCCTCAACATCGTTATCACGCGCGACCGGTCGTTCACCGCCCCGGGTGCGGTGGTGGTACATTCCATCGACGAGGCCCTGGCCGCCTGCGGCGATGCCCCGGAGGCGATGATCATCGGCGGGGCGTCGTTCTACGAGCAGATGCTGCCCCGTGCGCAGCGGCTCTATCTCACCCTGGTGCACACCAGGACCGAGGGTGACGCCTGGTTCCCGCAGTGGGATCCGAAGGACTGGCGCGAGGTGGAACGCGAGGAGCATCCCGCCGACGGGCGCAACCCTTTCCCCCACACGTTCCTGATCCTGGAACGGGTCGGCGAACGGACGTCGTCCCGTCCGTGATGTAAACGCACAGACGCGGAGGCCCGTAGGGTGCGACCGCGCAGCGGCCGCACCGGGGCCGCCACGGGGCGGTGCGACGGCTGCGCCGTCACACCCTACGTCTTTCCGTCCTCCGTCCTCTGTCCTCTGAATGGCAGTCGATACCGGTGCGCGCGGGCGGATCGGTGTCCAGGCGCAGGGCGGTGAGGCGGCCGCCCCACACGCAGCCGGTGTCCAGCGGATAGACGCCGGGATGGTCCACCGTTCCCAGCGTGGACCAGTGGCCGAAGACG
>JALUTW010000355.1 GCA_027021685.1 Chromatiales bacterium
CGCCTGCCAGCCACAGCCGCACCCGCACCCGGCCCCCGGGCCGCTCGCCCTTCTCCCGGAATCCCACCACCAGGCCTCCCGCCACCCGCGCGTGGCCGTCGGGGCCTTCAAGCCGCAGCACCGCCTGGGTGCCCAGCACCGCGTCCACCCACTCCCGCGTGGCCACCACTTCCACCGCCATCTCCAGCGGCTCGGAGAAGTGCTCGCGCCCTTCCAGCCACAGCACGTCGTGGCGCTCGCCTGCTCCGCTTACGGTGATGCGGCTGGTGTCGGCCGGGGGTGTCGATTCCATGGCGGGGCCTCCCTGGCTGGTCCTCGGGATGTGTCTGCCTCCCCATCCTGCCGGGGCCCGGCGCGGGTGTAAATTGGGGAGATCCCCAAGTCGTCTAGGGGATTCCCCTGGATCCGGGCCTCTGGGGTGTGACGGGGTTCACAAAAACGAAAAGTCGCCGCAGGAGGGCCACCGCGTCGAGGCCTCTGTCCCCCGAATCCGCTCTCGCGTTATGCTTCTTCGCATGACCGGTGCGTCCCGCAGTCGCCCCCGCATCCGCCGCCTGCCTCCCCATGTGGCCAACCAGATCGCCGCCGGCGAGGTGGTGGAGCGGCCGGCCTCGGTGGTCAAGGAGCTGGTGGAAAACAGCCTCGATGCCGGCGCCCGCCACGTGGAGGTGGAGGTGGAGCAGGGCGGGCTGCGCCGCATCCGGGTGCGTGATGACGGCTGCGGCATCCCGCCCGAGGACCTGCCCCTGGCGGTGGCACCCCACGCCACCAGCAAGCTTGCCGATGCCGGCGACCTGGCGGCGGTGGCCACCCTGGGGTTCCGCGGCGAGGCCCTGGCCAGCATCGGGGCGGTGGCCCGGCTGGTGATCATCACCCGGACCGAGGGGGACGACAGCGGCTGGCGGCTGGAGTGCGCGGCGTCGTGTGCCGGGCGGCCGCAGCCCGCGGCCCATCCCGCCGGCACCACGGTGGAGGTGACCGAGCTGTTCCACGAGCTGCCGGCGCGGCGCCGGTTCCTGCGCTCCGCCCGCACCGAGTTTCTCCACCTGGACCAGGCCCTGCGCGCCCTGGCCCTGGCCCGCTTCGACGTGGGCTTCGGCCTGCGCCACAACGGCCGCACCGTGTTCCAGGTGGCGGCGGCGGCCGATTCCCATGCGCGCCGCCGGCGCCTGGAGCGGCTGTGCGGGCGCCGGTTCGCGGACCACGCGCGCGAGGTGGAGGCGGCCGCGTCCGGGATGCGCCTGCACGGCTGGGTGGCGGATGCAGGCTACGCCCGTTCCCAGAGCGACCAGCAGTACTTCTTCGTCAACGGCCGGGCGGTGCGCGACCGCCTGGTGAGCCACGCGGTGCGCCTGGCACTGGAGGAGGGGCTGCCCCCGGGGCGCTACCCGGCCTACGTCCTCCACCTGGAGCTGGACCCGGCCGAGGTGGACGTCAACGTCCACCCCACCAAGCACGAGGTGCGTTTCCGCCAGGGCCGCCAGGTGCACGATTTTCTCGAGCAGGCCCTGGTGCGCCATGCCGGCGAGCCGGTGGTCCTGCCGGCCCCGGCGTATCAGACGTCGGCGCCGGCCGCGCCGCCCCGGGTGAGGGAACCGGCGGCGGACCGGCCTTCCGGGCTGCGGGTCCTGGGCCAGGCCCGGGGATACTATTTGATAGTGGACACGCCAGACGGGCTGGCCTGCGTCCACCTGCCCCGGGCGCTGGCCGCCCTGGCCGCGGCCCGCCTGGAGCGGGAGCTGGCGGCGGGGCGGGTGGCCGCGCGGCCCCTGCTCATGCCGGTGCGGGTGCCGGGGGCCGCGGCAGTGCTCTCGGCCCATGCCGCGGCGCTGGAAGCCCTGGGCCTGGAGTGGCGCGCGGCGGGGGAGGACGCCGAGCTGCGCGCCCTCCCGGTGGCGCTGGGCGAGGCGGAGCCGGCGTCGCTGGTGGAGGCGCTGGCGGCCCTGTCCGGGCCCGCGGCGCCGGCATCCCTGTCGGCGGCGTGGCTGGCGGCGCTGGCCGGCGGCTGCCGCTTTCCCGCCGCCGAGCTGTCCCGGGCCGAGCAGGAGGCCCTGCTGGCGGCGCTGGATCGTCACGGCCTCGCCGGTCCGGCCAACCCCGGCTGGCACCTGTGGCCGTGGCCCGGCGCCTGAGGCAGGGGAGCATGGACGGGGGAGTTTCCACCCGGGGCCGGCCGCCGGCCGTCTTTCTCATGGGTCCCACCGCCTCCGGCAAGACCGAGCTGGCGGTGGCCCTGGCCCGGGCCCTGCCGGTGGAGATCGTCAGCGTGGACTCGGCCATGGTCTACCGGGGCATGGACATCGGCACCGCCAAGCCCAGGCCCGAGGTGCTGGCCGAGGCGCCACACCGGCTCATCGACATCGCCGATCCCGCCGAGGCCTATTCCGCCGCCCGCTTCCGGGACGATGCCCTGCGCGAGATGGCAGCCATCGCTGCCGCCGGCCGCGTACCGCTGCTGGTGGGCGGGACCATGCTCTACTTCCGGGCCCTGGAGCGCGGTCTGGCGCCCATGCCGTCCGCGGACCCGGCCTTGCGCCGGCGCCTGGCGGCGGACCTGGCGCGCGAGGGCGGGGCGGCGCTTCACGCCCGACTGGCCCGGGTGGACCCGGCGGCCGCCGCCCGCATCCATCCCAACGATCCCCAGCGGCTGTTGCGGGCGCTGGAGGTGTACGAGCTCACCGGCCGGCCCCTGTCCCGGTGGCAGGCGGCAGGCCCCGGGGAACCTCTGCCTTACACGGTCATCAAACTGGTGGTCGCGCCGTCGGACCGGGAGGTTCTGCGGGAGCGCATCGCCGCGCGCTTTGCGGCCATGCTCGCCGCCGGCTTCGAGGAGGAGGTGGCGCGGCTGCGGGCGCGGGGCGACCTGTCGCCGGACCTGCCCAGCATGCGGGCGGTGGGCTATCGCCAGATGTGGGCCTACCTGGAGGGCAGGCTGGACCGCGCGGCCATGGAGGAACGGGCGGTGGCCGCCACCCGCCAGCTCGCCAAGCGGCAGTTCACCTGGTTGCGGGCCGAGGCGGGGGCGCACTGGTTCGACGCCCTGGCGCCGGACGTGGCGGCGCGGCTGCTGGACCATCTTGCCCGCGAGCCCGTCCTGCGGCGCAATTCCCTGTGCTAGACTTGGTGGAAGGCGGCCTGGTGAAGATTTGTACAGAAAGTTTTGGTGTTGTCAGCAGGTGTCGGGGCACCCGCAGGCCAGGCCGTGGGCGTTCCGCCACGCAATTATAACCATAAGGAGATAATAACCATGAGCAAAGGGCAGGCATTGCAGGACCCGTTTCTCAACCAACTGCGCAAGGAGCGCATTCCCGTCTCGATCTTTCTGGTCAACGGCATCAAGCTGCAGGGCCAGATCGAGTCTTTTGATCAGTTTGTCGTCTTGCTGCGCAACAGTGTCAGCCAGATGGTGTACAAACATGCCATTTCCACCGTGGTGCCGTCGCGCAACGTGCGGCTGCCCATGGCTCACCAGGATGACAGCTCGCCGGGCAATGCATGATTCACACAGGCGGCCGCCGTGCCGCGCGGGGCGTTGAGGTTGTTTGAACGTCCGCAAGGGGGCGAACGCGCGGTTCTCGTGCACATCGCCTTCGATTCCCAGGATCACAGCGAGAACCTGCAGGAGTTCCAGGAGCTGGTGCGGTCGGCCGGGGCCGAGGCGGTGGCCACGGTCACCGGCCGCATGCGCGTGCCGGAGCCCAAGTACTTCGTGGGCAGCGGCAAGGCCGAGGCCATCCGTGACGCGGTGGCGGCCGAAGGCGCCGAGCTGGTGCTGTTCAACCACAGTCTGTCACCGGCCCAGGAACGCAACCTGGAGCACCTGCTCCGGTGCCGGGTGCTGGACCGCACCGGACTGATCCTGGACATTTTCGCCCAGCGTGCCCGCACCCACGAGGGCAAGCTGCAGGTGGAGCTGGCCCAGCTCCAGCACCTGTCCACCCGCCTGGTGCGGGGCTGGACCCACCTGGAGCGGCAGAAGGGCGGCATCGGCCTGCGCGGTCCCGGCGAAACCCAGCTCGAGACCGACCGCCGGCTGCTGGGCGAGCGCATCAAGCAGATCCACCGGCGCCTGGCCCGCGTCCGGCGGCAGCGCAACCAGGGCCGCCGTGGCCGCCGCCGGGCCGAGCTGCCCACGGTCTCGCTGGTGGGTTATACCAACGCCGGCAAGTCCACCCTGTTCAACCTGCTCACCGGTGCCGGCGTCTTCGCCGAGGACCAGCTCTTCGCAACCCTCGATCCCACCCTGCGCCGCATGGAGCTGGGCGAGGGGCGGGCGGCCATCCTGGCCGACACCGTCGGCTTCATCCGCCACCTGCCCCACGACCTGGTGGCGGCCTTCCGCTCCACGCTGGAGGAGACCCGCGAGGCGGATCTGCTGCTGCACGTGGTGGATGCCGCCGGCGAGCGGCGCGAGGCCACGGTGAGCGCGGTCAACGGCGTGCTGTCCGAGATCGGCGCCCAGGACATCCCGCAGCTCCAGGTCTACAACAAGATCGATCTCCTGCCGGGGTTCGTGCCCCGCGTGGACCGCGATGCGCAGGGCCGCCCGTGGCGGGTGTGGATGTCCTCGCGCACCGGTGCCGGCCGCGACCTGCTGCTGGCCGCCATCGCCGAGTGCCTGCCGGTGGAGCGGGTGCGCGAGCGCCTGTGCCTGCCGCCGGCCGCGGCCCGCCTGCGTGCCCGGCTCTATGCCCTGGGTGGAGTCTGTGCCGAGCGCGTTCACGACGACGGTGCCCTGGAGGTGGAGGTGGACCTGGCCCGTGCCGACTGGGACGCCCTGTGCAAGCACGAAGGTCTGGCCGCCTACCGCATGGAGGCCCCTCGCCTTGCGGCGGGTGCGGAAGCTCCCTAGAATCACCACTTCGGCGCCCGGCGCCGATTCACGCACTCCAGCGCATTCTGTTAAGGAGAGATCATGGCCTGGAACGAACCGGGAGGCTCCGGCGGGCGCGACCCCTGGGGTCAGCGTGGCGGCGGCGACGGCCCCCCTGACCTGGACGAGGTCCTGCGCAAGCTGCAGGACAGGGTGACCGGGATCTTCGGCGGGCGCCGCCGCGGTGGCGAGGGCCGGGGCGGCGGGGGCGGTGGCTTTGTCGCCGGTCTGGTCGCCGGGGTGATCCTGATCATCTGGGCCCTGTCCGGCATCTACATCGTCAGGGAAGGCCAGCAGGGCGTGGAGCTGCAGTTCGGCGCCTTCTACCAGATCACCGACCCGGGCTTTCACTGGTACCCGCCGCTCATCCGCCGGGTGGTGGTGGAGGACGTGGCCCGCATCCGGACCCTGCAGGTGAGCGAGGACACCCGCGACTCCCTCATGCTCACCCGCGACCAGAACGTGGTGGACCTGGCCTTCGTGGTCCAGTATCACGTCCAGGACGTGAAGAAGTTCCTGTTCGCCGCCCGCAATCCCGAGGAGAGCCTGGCCCATGCCACCAAGAGCGCGGTGCGCGAGCTGGCGGGCAACCACGACATGGAATACATCACCACCGAGGGGCGGGCCGAGTTCGCGCGCAGGGCCCAGGAACGCATCCAGGAGATCGTGAACAACTACGGTACCGGGCTCCTGGTGACCAGTTTCAACCTGCAGAAGGCCCAGCCGCCGCGGCCCGTGATCCCGGCCTACGACGACGTGGTGGCGGCCAACGAGGACCGGCAGCGGTACATCAACGAGGCCGAGGCCTATCGCAACAAGATCCTGCCCGAGGCCCGCGGCCAGGCCCGGCGCATCATCGAGGACGCCGAGGCCTACAAGCAGGAGGTCATCTCCCGGGCCCAGGGTGAAGCGCAACGCTTCGTCAGCATCCTGCGCGAGTACGAGCGCGCACCCAAGGTGACCCGCGAGCGCCTGTACCTGGAGACCCTGGAGGACATCCTGGCCCGCTCCAGCAAGATCATGGTGGACGTGGACGGCGACAACATCCTCTACCTGCCGCTGGATCGCATGACCGGCGGCACGCCGCCGCGCAGCAGCCGCGACGAGGCCCTGCCTCCGCCCCCGCCGCCCCTGACCTCGCAGGGCAGCGGGAACACGGGCAGCGACGCCCGCGACCGCATGCGTGAACGCCGCCGTACCCGGGAGATCCGCTGATGAACACCCGTTCCACCACCCTCGTCGTCGTCCTGGTCCTGCTGGGCCTGGTGGCCTACAGCTCGGTGTTCGTGGTCAACGAGTGGGAAAGCGCCATCCGCTTCGCGGTGGGCAAGTTCGACCGCTCCGACTTCAAGCCGGGCATTCACTTCAAGGTGCCGCTGTATCACCAGGTGCGCAAGTTCGACCGCCGCATCCTGACCTATGACGCGCCCGAGCAGCGCTACCTGACCAAGGACCGCACGCCGCTCATCGTGGACTACTATGTCAAGTGGCGCATCAGCGACGTGGAGAAGTTCTTCACCACCATGCGCGGCTCCGAGGCGGCGGCCGTCAACCGCTTCAACGCCATCGTCAACAAGGGCCTGCTGGATGCCTTCGGCCGCCGCACCGAGTGGGAAGTGATCTCCAAGGACCGGGCCGAAGTCATGCGCAACATCACCCTCAAGGCGCGCGAGCAGGTGCGCGATTTCGGCATCGAGATCGTGGACGTGCGCACCAAGCTCATCGAGCTGCCCAAGGAGACCTTCGAGAAGATCTACCAGCGCATGCGCTCGGATCGCCTCAAGGAGGCCAACGAGCGCCGGGCCCAGGGGCGCGGCGAGGCCGAGCGTATCCGTGCCGAGGCCGACAAGGAGCGCAAGATCATGCTGGCCGAGGCCTACCGCGAGTCGCAGCAGCGGCGCGGTGAGGGCGACGCCAAGGCCGCGGAGATCTACGCCAGGGCCTTCCGCCGGAACCCTGAGTTCTACGCCTTCTACCGCAGCCTCGAGGCCTACCGCCGTTCCTTCGAGCGCGAGGGCGACGTCCTGGTGCTGGAGCCCGACTCCGACTTCTTCAAGTACTTCAACCGGGTGGCGCCCGGCCGGGGCCGCTGAGCGCGGCCATGTGGCAGGACATCGGCGTCGCCCTGGGGCTGGTGCTGGTCATCGAGGGCATCCTTCCGGCCATGAGTCCCGCCACCTACCGCCGGGCGGCGGCGGTGCTGGCGCAGATGCCGGACGGCGTGCTGCGCCGCGGCGGCCTGCTGGCCATGGCCGCCGGCGCGCTGCTGGTGTACCTGTCCACCTGAGGCCGCAGGGTCCCGCGTATCCCCGGAGTCTGTGATGGTGGACCTGATCGATCGCTGGCTGCTGCCCGAGGGCATCGAGGAGGTGCTGCCGCCCGAGGCACGGCGCCTGGAGTCGCTGCGCCGGCGCCTGCTGGATCTCTACGACCGCTGGGGCTACGAGCTGGTGATGCCGCCGCTCATCGAGTACCTGGAGTCCCTGCTCACCGGCACCGGCAACGACCTCGACCTCCAGACCTTCAAGCTCACCGACCAGCTCACCGGCCGGCTCATGGGCGTGCGCGCCGACATGACGCCGCAGGTGGCCCGCATCGATGCCCACCAGCTCCGGCGCGAGGTGCCCACCCGGCTGTGCTACATGGGCACCGTGCTTCATACCCGGCCTGACGGCTTCGCCGGCTCCCGCAGCCCGCTCCAGGTGGGGCTGGAACTCTACGGTCATCCCGGCGTCGAGGCCGACCTGGAAGTGCTCACCCTCATGGTGGAGACCCTGCGCGAGACCGGCCTCACCGAGCCGTATCTGGATCTCGGGCACGTGGGCGTGTACCGGGCGCTGGCACGGGAGGCCGGGCTGGATGCGCGCCGGGAAGAGGCCCTCTACGATGTGCTCCAGCGCAAGGCCGTGCCCGAGCTGGAGGCATTGTTCGGGGAATGGAAGCTGGCCGGCCCGCTGGCGGACGCCCTGCGCGCACTGGTGGACCTCAACGGCGGTGCCGGGGTGATGGACGAGGCACGCCGGCAGCTCGCCGCCGGCGGCGACACCATGATGGCGGCG
>JALUTW010000356.1 GCA_027021685.1 Chromatiales bacterium
AGGGTGAAGTGCATGGCCTCCGGCGGGGGGGTGTCCACCACCAGGTGCACGCGCGCCTCGGAGGTGATGAAGACGAAGCGCAGCTCGTCGCCCAGCCGCTTCAGGACGTCGTGGATCTCGCGTCCGCAGTAGAGGTCCACCTCGGCGTCCAGCGAGGCGCCGATCTCCCCGGCCACGCGCAGCCGCTCCAGCTCCTTGGACACCGCCTCCCGCACCTCCAGGATGCGCGCCCAGTCGTCGTCGGACACGGGCTCGTCGGACACGGCCATGTCCGGCAGCCCGTGCCAGGTGGCGAAGAACACCGAGTCGGCCCGATCGCCCGGCAGGTGGCGCCAGATCTCCTCGGCGGTGAAGGACAGCACCGGGGCCAGCCATCGCACCAGGGCCTCGGCCATGTGGTACATGGCGGTCTGGGCCGAGCGGCGGGCGGTGGAGTCGCGCCGGGCGGTGTACTGGCGATCCTTGATCACGTCGAGGTAGAAGCTGCCCAGGTCCACGGCACAGAAATTGTGCACCCGCTGGTAGAAATGGTGGAACTCGTACTCGTCGTAGGCCCGCAGCACCTGGGCCTGCAACGCCGCGGTGCGGCGCACGGCCCACCGGTCCAGCGCCACCATGTCCTGCGCCGGCACCTGGTGGCGGGCGGGGTCGAAACCGTCCAGGTTGGCCAGCAGGTAGCGGGCGGTGTTGCGGATGCGGCGGTAGGCATCGCTCATGCGCTTGAGGATCTCGTCGGAGACACTCATCTCGCCGCGGTAGTCGGTGGCCGCCACCCACAGGCGGAGAATGTCCGCCCCCAGCGTGCTCACCACCTTCTGCGGCGCCACCACATTGCCCCGTGACTTGGACATCTTCTGTCCCCTGGCGTCCACGGTGAAGCCATGGGTGAGCACCGACTTGTACGGGGCCACCCCGCGCATGGCCACCGAGGTGAGCAGGGACGACTGGAACCAGCCGCGGTGCTGGTCCGACCCCTCCAGGTAGAGATCGGCGGCGGGAAACTCTTCGATCCCCTCGCGCCGTTCCAGCACCGCGTAATGGGTGACGCCGGAATCGAACCACACGTCGAGGGTGTCGGTCACCTTTTCGTACTCGCCGGCTTCGTCCCCCAGCAGCTCGGCGGGATCGAGATCGAACCAGGCGTCGATGCCCTTTTTCTCCACCCGCCGCGCCACCTGTTCCATGAGCGCCTCCGTGTCCGGGTGCAACCTGCCCGTCTGCCGGTGCACGAACAGGGTGATGGGCACGCCCCAGGTGCGCTGGCGCGAGATGCACCAGTCGGGCCGGTTCTCCACCATGCCGCGGATGCGGGCCTCGCCCCATTCCGGCATCCAGCGGGTGCGGCCGATGGCCTCCAGTGCCCGCTGCCGCAGCCCGGCCTGGTCCATGCTGATGAACCACTGGGGCGTGGCGCGGAAGATGATGGGGGTCTTGTGGCGCCAGCAGTGGGGATAGCTGTGGCGCAGGGCCGTCTCGTGGACCAGGGCGCCGTCCATGCGCAGGCGCTCGACGATGGCGTCGTTGGCCTCGAACACGTGCTCGCCGGCGAACAGGGGCGTTTCCGGCAGAAAGCGCCCGTCCGGGCCCACGGGGTTGTCCACCTTGAGGTGGTAACGCTGGCCCACGACGAAGTCGTCCTGGCCGTGACCGGGCGCGGTGTGGACACAGCCGGTGCCGGCCTCGGTGG
>JALUTW010000357.1 GCA_027021685.1 Chromatiales bacterium
CACGTACATGTTGAAATTGGCGATGGTGTGCTGCTCGCCACCGTCGCGATCGGAGATCCGCACCGGGTGGCGGATGTCCTTGATGCCCACCTTGTTGATGGGGATGCGCCGGGTGTCGGCGCTGTTCTGCACGTCGGCAATCACGGGCGTGGCGGGCTCGGGCACGGGGCGGGACATGGCACTTACCTCTCGCTGTAGCTGACGCAGGCGCGCTCGGTCTCCCACAGGGTGACCCGGCTCACCGACACCGCGTCGCTGTTGAGTTCGCGCGCCAGGTTGCGGTAGAGATGGGCGGCGATGTTCTCGGCGGTGGGGTTGATCTCGTCGAAGGGCGGAATCTCGTTGAGGTTGCGGTGATCCAGACCCTCGATGCAGCGCCGGGTGGCGTGCTTGATGGCCTTGAAGTCCAGGCCCATGCCGATCTCGTCCAGGCGCGTGGCCTCCACTTCCACCTCCACCTTCCAGTTGTGGCCGTGCAGGCGCGCGCAGTCACCGGGGTAGCCGCGCAGCGCGTGCGCGGCGGCGAAGTCGGTGACGATTTTCATGGTGTAGCGCGCACCCATGAGCCGGTTACCTGAGCGAAAGGGGAGGGAATTTAAGCCAGCCGGGGACGTTTGGCAAGCGCCAGCCGGGGCCCGACACCCTGCACAGGGGGTGCATTATAGCACCTTTGCCACCCGGGCCCGCGGGGGAAAACCAAGACGTGTCAAATGGTTATTGACCGGTCAGTGATCGCGGTCGATGACGTAGCGGGCGATGGCGGTCAGGGTCCGGGCCCGGTCTCCCAGCGCGTCCAGGCTGGCCACGGCGTCGTCCACCAGCTCCCGGGCCAGCTCGCGGGCCGCCTCCAGGCCCATGATCTCGGGATAGGTGGGCTTGCCGCGGCGGCGGTCGGCCCCGCTGGCCTTGCCCAGGCGGGCGGTGTCGCCGGCCACGTCCAGCACGTCGTCCTGGATCTGGAAGGCCAGGCCGATGCACTTGGCGTAGTGGTCCAGGCGGTGGAGGAGGTCGCTGTCCGGCGGCAGGGCGCACAGGGCGCCCAGGCGGACGCTGGCCCGGATGAGGGCGCCGGTCTTGTGGATGTGCATGTTTTCCAGCTCCGCTGCGCTCAGGGTCCGGCCCACGGCCTCCAGGTCGATGGCCTGTCCCCCCGCCATGCCGCGCGAACCGGCGGCCCGGCACAGGGTGTCGGCCATCTCCAGGGCGCGGTCCGCGGCCACCGCCGGCCGGTGCACCAGCACCTGCAGGGCCAGGGCCTGGAGGGCGTCGCCGGCCAGGATGGCGGTGGCCTCGTCGAAGGCCCGGTGGACCGTGGGCTGGCCCCGGCGCAGGTCGTCGTCGTCCATGGCCGGGAGGTCGTCGTGCACCAGGGAATAGGCGTGGATGAGTTCCACCGCGCAGGCCGGGGCATCCAGCAGGTCCGGGTCGGCCCCCACCGCTTCGCCGGTGGCGTAGACCAGGGCCGGGCGGATGCGCTTGCCGCCGTTGAACACCGCGTAACGCATGGCGCGGTGCAGGCGGAAGGGGAGGGTGTCCTCGGGCGGCAGGCACCGGTCCAGCGCCTGGTCCACCCGCTGGCGCCACTGGCGCAGGGCGGCTGCGAGGTCCACGGGGCTTATTCGTCCTCGAACGGTTCCAACCGCTCGCCGCCGGCGTCGCGGGTGAGGATCTGCACTTTCTGTT
>JALUTW010000358.1 GCA_027021685.1 Chromatiales bacterium
CACCAGCGAGGAGGAGATGTAGGCGTACTCCTCCGCCGGGGTCAGGAACAGGGTCTCCACCTCCGGCGCCAGGTGCCGGTTCATCGAGGCGAGCTGGAACTCGTACTCGAAGTCGGACACCGCGCGCAGGCCGCGCACGATGACCCGGGCGCCGCGGCTGCGGGCGAAGTCCACCAGCAGGGTGTCGAAGCTGCACACCTCCACCCCGGGGATGGCGCCCAGCACGGTGCGGGCCAGGGCCAGGCGCTCGTCCAGGGGAAACACCGGCGCCTTGCCGCTGCCGGTGGCGATGGCCACGATGACATGATCGAACAGCCGCGCGGCCCGGCTCACCAGGTCGCTGTGGCCGTTGGTGACGGGGTCGAAGGTGCCGGGGTAGATGGCGGTGGTCATGGGGCGGGCCGCTGGTTGTGGGCTCAAGCCTACCACGGGGGCCGGCGCCCGGTCAGTACCGGTTCAGCGCTGGCAGCGGGGGCAGTAACAGGTGCTGCGCTGGCCGATGACCACGTGGCGGATGGGATGCCCGCAGCGGGGACAGGGCTCGCCCTCCCGGCCGTAGACCGCCAGGGAGAGCGCGAAGTAGCCGGGCTTGCCCTGCGAGTCGGTGAAGTCGCGCATGGTGGTGCCGCCGGCGGCGATGGCCTCCTCCAGCACCGCGCGGATGGCGGCGGCCAGCCTCGCCATGCGTGCCCGGCTGATGCGTCCCGCCGGCCGGGCCGGGTGGATGCCGGCCCGGAACAGGGCCTCGTTGGCGTAGATGTTGCCCACCCCGGCCACCACCCGGCCGTCCATGATGAAGTTCTTGATCGCGGTGCGCCGGCCGCGGGCCCGGCGCCAGAGGTCGTCGCCCCCGAATCCGGGCGCCAGGGGCTCGGGGCCCAGGTCCTTCAGCAGGGGATGGGTCAGGGGATCGCGGCGGGTGAACAGCACCAGGCCGAAGCGGCGCGGATCCCGCAGGCGCAGGCAGCGGCCGTCGTCCAGCAGCAGGTCCACGTGGTCGTGGGGCCCCGGCGGCGTGCCGGCCGGCACCACCCGCAGGCTCCCCGACATGCCCAGGTGGATGATGAGGCTGCCGGCGGGCGTGTCGATGACCAGATACTTGCCGCGGCGGCGCACCCCGGTCACGGGCTGGCCGGCCAGCAGGCGCGACAGGTCCCGGGGCACGGGCCGGCGCAGGCGGCGGTTGCGCACGCGGGCGCCGGTGAAGCGGCGCCCGGCCAGGTGCGGCGCGATGCCGCGCCGCGTGGTCTCCACCTCGGGAAGCTCGGGCACGGGCTAAACAACCGTTCCGGATGTCACGACACTTTCGGCCCCGGCGCCACGCGGCGGGACCCCGGCCCGACGGGCCACCCGAATTCCGGCGGGAGGCGGCCATCGCCGCCCGCCCCGGGGTGGTCTGCCGCAACATCCGGCATGGGCCGCTGCGATCCCTGCGTCCCTGCGATCTCTGCGTTATCCCGGGGACAGGGAGAAAACCACCGGAGCCTGCCCGGCACCGGCCCCCGGGTGACCGGGTATGGGGAACTTCTAGAACCTATCTCAAAATTCCGCGCGTGTCGCGTTGTGAGTCCACGGCCGCGCCGGCAAGGCGCGCCGCGCAGCACAGTACTCGTTGTACGGGCCAGCGGCGCAACGCCGCCGGCGTGGGCGTGGCTCGCAACCCCTTGGGGCGCCGGCGATTT
>JALUTW010000359.1 GCA_027021685.1 Chromatiales bacterium
AGACGAGCAAGATGGAGATGGCGCGCCGTCGCCGCCCGCCGCTGGCCATCGGCATGTACGCCCGCCTCCCGGCACCCGACACTCGACACTGAGGCCATGCAGCTCCCGGTCGTCCAGCGCATCCTCGGCATCCTGCTGATGCTGTTCAGCGTCACCATGCTGCCGCCGGCGGTGGTGGGGCTGCTCGCCGGCGACGGCGACCACCGCCCCTTCCTCGCCGCCTTCGCGGCCACCTTCCTCACGGGGCTGGCGCTGTGGCTGCCGGTCGCACGCGTGCGCCGCGAGATGCGCCTGCGCGACGGCTTCGTCGTGGTGGTGCTGTTCTGGTCGGTGCTGGGGCTGTTCGGCGCGCTGCCGCTCTACCTGAGCGACTCGCTCGACATCTCGCTCACGGACGCCGCCTTCGAGTCCATCTCGGGGCTGACCACCACGGGCGCCACCGTGCTCACCGGCCTCGACACCCTGCCGCGCTCCATCCTCTGGTACCGCCAGCAGCTCCAGTGGCTCGGGGGCATGGGCATCATCGTGCTGGCGGTGGCGGTGCTGCCCATGCTCGGCGTCGGCGGCATGCAGCTCTACAAGGCCGAGACGCCAGGGCCCATGAAGGAGGCCAAGCTGACGCCGCGCATCACCGAGACGGCCAAGGCGCTGTGGTACATCTACGTGGGGCTCACCGCCGCCTGCGCGCTGGCCTACTGGCTGGCCGGCATGGAGCCCTTCGACGCCGTGGCGCACGCCTTCTCGACGGTGGCCATCGGCGGCTTCTCCACCCACGACCTCAGCATCGGCCACTTCAACAGCGCCGCCATCGAGGCCGTGGCGGTGGTGTTCATGCTGCTCGCGGGAATGAACTTCGCGCTGCACTTTCTCGCCTGGCGGCGGCGCAGCCTGCGGCCCTATCTGGGCGATCCCGAGGCGCGCACCTACCTCGCCGTGCTGGGCGTCGTGGCGGTCATCGCGGTCGCCTACCTCTACGTCACCCGCACCTTTCCGAGCTTCGGCGCGGCGCTGCACCACGGCATCTTCCAGACCGTCTCCATCGGCACCACCACCGGCTTCACCACGGCCCAGTACCACCTGTGGCCGGGCTTCCTGCCGGTGCTGCTGATCTTCCTGAGCTTCATCGGCGGCTGCGCGGGCTCGACCGGCGGCGGCATGAAGGTCATCCGCTTCGCCCTGCTGCTGCGCCAGGGCGGGCGCGAGGTGATGCGCCTCGTGCATCCGAGCGCCGAGATCGCCATCAAGCTCGGCGGGCGCCCCGTGCCGCCGCACGTGGTGGACGCCGTCTGGGGCTTCTTCGCCGCCTATGTGGCCAGCTTCAGCCTCATGCTGCTCGCGCTCATGGCCCTCGGTCTCGACCAGGTGACGGCCTTCTCGGCGGTGGCCGCGACCATGAACAACCTCGGGCCCGGCCTCGGCGAGGTCGGAGCCAACTACGCGCTGCTGAGCGCGCCGGCGAAGTGGATCCTGTGCTTCGCCATGCTGCTCGGCCGCCTCGAGATCTTCACCCTGCTGGTGCTGTTCACGCCCGCCTTCTGGCGGAAATAGCCCGCCCCATGCTTCGGGAAAGAAAAAAGAACCGGCGCGAGGCCGGTTCAACCATCTGGCTGGAGGTGATTGTCAGGGCACGGGAACGCGCTCCCTGTCCCCGCCGGCCCTCCCTTGCCGTGCGTCC
>JALUTW010000360.1 GCA_027021685.1 Chromatiales bacterium
GGTCGCAGTACTTCACCGTCTCCTCGTAAACCTCCCGCTTCGTCATGGGCGCTACCACAGCCGCCTCACCTCCCCAAGCTTGTTCGGATCCGGAAACACCTGCGTGCCGCCGCCGTTCATTTCATGCCGCAATTCCACCACCGTGCCGTCAGATCCAAAATAGGTTACGCGCTCTCTCGCGCCCACGATGGTGGATTTCACCAGGGTATGTTCCTCCACCACCTCCACCATGTCCAGGGCATCCGCCCGGTTCATGCACGGCAGCGCCAGGTAGTCCTTCACCCCCTGCCGGTCCCACACCCCGTCACGGTAAAACCGCCGCTTCACCTCCAGGAACGATTCCTCGTCCAGCCAGTACGGCGAGACATGCTTGTCCTTGGGCTTGTAGCTGCTGCCGAAACTGTACAGCCGCTCGCCCTTTCTCGCCTCGCGGCGGGTGAAATCGGTGCCGGAGGCGAGCATGTTTCTCCATTGGTCACGTTCTTTCCATCCGTTTTCCTTCATCAGCTCCGCGGCCCGTTCCTGCTCCGGCGTGAGCTTTCCCAGGTCCACCGCGCCGTCGGTGTTGAAACGTTCCACGCGGATGTCGTTCCACTGGCGATTGTGGGGGCCGGGGTGGTGGTTGGCCGCGCCGTCTGCCGGCTTGCCCGTGAACACGTCCAGGCGCCGGTCCACCCCCGGCGCGCGCACGGTCTTCTGCCGGCGCAGGCGGCGCAGGACGGGCAGCATGCGCCCCACCACCTGGGCGATGCGGGGCCCGAACTTCAGCGCCGCCCAGGCCAGTCCGGCCCCGCCGGCCACCAGCCCGGCGGCGGCAACGATGGCATCGAGCCCGTGGCGGAACACCGCCCGTGTGGCGGAGACCGAGTCCAGCGCCTCGAAGTAGCGCCCGGGAAACTCCATCAGGAGCCGCCGTGTCTCGCCGTCCCAGGCCAGCAGCGCCAGGTCTTCCAGCCGCCCCAGCTCGGCCTTCAGCGCGCCCCGGGCCTGCGTCATGAGCTGGCGCAGGGCGCGGGCCTGCACCCGCACCTCGCGCTCGTCGCCCCGGGCGAAGGCCCGCCACAGGGCCCCGTGGTGCAGCTGGTACTGGACCACCCATTGCATCCCGTGCGCCAGGCCCCGGCCCAGGCTGAGCGCCCCGGTGACGGTGTCCTGCACCCACTCGCCCGCCCCCACCAGGGCCGCCCCGGTCCAGATGAAGGGCTTTTCGTACCAGGCGGTCCGCTCCCACTGCTTGCGGAACATCACCGATTCCCGCCGCGCGCGGGCGATTTCCTCCTCCAGCGCCCGGGCCAGTTCCTCGCGCAGCCGGGCCAGCTCCGCTTCGTCCTCCGCCCGCGCCGGGGACACGGTGACGGTCACCGGCCCCGGGGGCACGCCGTCCAGGCGCGCGGTGCCATCCGCCGACAGGGTGCCCCGGCGCCGGCTGCCGTCGGCGAAGACGCACTCGAAGTCCCGCCCGGCGGGCGATTCTTCCGGGTCCTGGCAGGCGATTTCCAGCCAGTGGCGGGCGCCGTCCATGGCGTTGCCGCCGGCTGCCGCGCCCGCCGACGGGGCGGCGGGGTCGTCTTCATTGGCGGGGGCAGGCCCCCGGGCTTCGGTAGGGGCGGCCGGAGCCCATGGGCCGGCCGCGGGCGCCGGGGCAGGGGATGCCGCGCCCGTCCCGGCGG
>JALUTW010000361.1 GCA_027021685.1 Chromatiales bacterium
CACCGCCAGCCCACCTTCGTGGAGGCTCCGGAGACCGCCGAGCCTGCGCCCGAGCCCCAGGTGGCACAGGCCGAACCCGCGCCGGAGCCGGCGCCGCTGGTGCCCGAGCCGGCACCCGCGCCCGCGGCACAGGCCGAGCCGGAGCCCCTGTTTGGTCCCGACGTGACCCCGGCCCCGGAGCCCGAGCCCCAGGTGGCGGAGGCCCCGGCCGAGCCCGCGCCGCTGGTGCCCGAGCCGGCGGCCGAGGCGGCCCCGGAGCCCGAGCCCATCCTGACCCCGGAGCCGGCCCCCGAGGCGGTGCCGGAGCCGGAACCGCAGCTGGCCGGGGCCCCGGCGGTGGAAGAAGAGGAGGAGCTGTTTCCACGCATTCCGCTGACCGAGTACCGCGAGGCGGTGGCTGCGGCCGCGGCGGAAGAAGCCGCGCCCGCCGAGCCCATGGTGGGCGGTGAGCTGGACTACGGCATCACGCAGAAGGGCGACACCCTGTGGCAGATCGCCGAGCGCCTGAAGCGGGACGACTCGGTGTCCATCTACCAGGTGATGATGGCCCTGCTGCAGTCCAATCCCGAGGCCTTCGTGGACGGCAACGTGCACCGGCTCAAGGTGGGGCGGGTCATGCGCATCAGCGATCCCAGCCTGCTCTATGCCATGAGCGCGGAGGAGGCCGCGGCCGAGTACCGCCGCCAGACCGAGGCCTGGAACGAGTACCGCCAGCAGGTGGCGCAGGTGGAGACCACCCCGCAGCCCATCGTGGCCGGCGAGGCGGGTGAAGGCGCCGCCGTGGCCCAGGCCGAGCCCGAGGGCGAGCTCTCGGTGGAGGCGCCCGCCGGCGAGCCCGCGCCCGGCGCCGGCACCGCCGAGCAGGCCGAGGCCCAGTCGGCGGCCCTCATCGCCCTGCGCGACGAGGTGCAGCAGGCGCTGGACCAGGCCAGGGCCGATCCCAACGCCAATCCCGAGCAGATCAGCCGCCTCAGCCTGCTGCTGGACGAGATCAAGCGCCTGGAGGGTGCGGTGAACGTGCAGGACACCGACCTGGCCGCCCTCCAGGCCGAGCTGGCCCGCCTCCACGAGGAGGGGGCGCAGCCCGCACCCCAGGTGGCCGAGGCACCGGCCTCGCAGGCGCCTGCGGAGGAGGCCGCCGGGCCGGGGGCGCAGGAGGCCCCGGAGCAGCCTTCCGCGCAGCCCGCGGAGGAGCAGGTGGCGGCGGCCGAACCCGAGGCTGCACCCGCGGGCGAGTCCGCGCCGGCGGCCGGGGAGGAGGCCGGAGCGGAAGCCGGGCCCGAGGCCGGCGGCCTGACCCCGGAGGAGATCGCGGCCGGCGAGACGCCGCCCACCGAGGCCCCGGAGACGGCGGTGGAGGAAGCCGAAGTGGTGCCGGCCGAGGGCGTGACCCCCGCGGAGGGTGAGGCGGCGCCGCAGCCGGTCGGGCAGGTGGCCGAGGCCCCGGTGCCGGCGCCGGCCGAGGAGGCCCCGCAGGAGACCGGCGGCTTCAGGGCCATGGTCAGCGCGGTCCTGGCGGCCGTCACCGGCGTGCTGGGCGGGCTCGGCGGCAGCCCCATTCTCATCGCCGTGGCCGGCACCGCGCTGGTGGTGCTGCTGCTGGGCATCATCCTCATCCGCCGGCGCCGCGCGCTGGAGTCGGGCGAGGAGAGCATTCTCACCGGCGAGGCCGAGGGTGCCGAGGGCGGCGCCGGGGGCGGCGACGTGGCCAGCAAGGAGGAGTCCTCCTTCCTGTCCGACTTCGCCATCTCGGGCATGAACGCCATCCAGGCGGAGGACTCCGAGGTGGACCCGGTGACCGAGGCCGACGTGTTCATGGCCTACGGCCGCTACGAGGCCGCGGAGGAGCGGCTCAAGGACGCCATCGGCAAGGACCCCGGCCGCATGGAGCTCAAGCTCAAGCTGCTGGAGCTCTACTACACCACCAAGAACAAGTCCGCGTTCGAGAACGCCGCCGCCGAGCTCTACGGCGCCCTGGGCGAGCAGGCCGAGAGCAACCCCGACTGGGCCAAGGTGGTGAGCATGGGCGTGGAGCTGGCCCCGGACAACCCGCTGTTCGCCGGCGGCACGCCGTCGTCGGATTCCATCAAGGTGGGGGCCGACATGAGCGACAGCGAGATCATGGACATCGGGCTGGAGACCGGCGTGTTCGACGCCGCCGAGATGGGCCAGCAGGCCACCGCCGGAGACGTCAACAGCGCCGAGACCATGATCACCAGCAGCAGCGAGCTGGACTTCAGCCTCGACGCACCGGAGCCGGCACCCGACACCACCCTGGCCAACGCCGGCCAGGACATCTCGGAGCTGCCCACCGAGACGGTGGCCGAGCCCGCTCCGGCCCAGTCCGCCCCCAGCGAGGCGTTCAAGGTGGGCGACCTGGGCACCGGGGGGGCCGGCAGCGAGGCCTTCACCGCCGGCGGCCTGGACGAGCCGGTCAAGAGCGAGGAGTTCGACCTCGACGTGGGCGAGAGCGCCCCGGCCAAGAGCGAGGAGTTCGACCTGGACCTGGCCGCGTCTGCACCCGCCCAGAGCGAGGAGCTGGTGATGAAGCAGGACTTCGATCCGGCCAAGTCGCAGGAATTCAACCTGGACGACCTGCAGCAGCCCGCCAGTCCCGCGTCCAGCCAGGAGTTCAACCTCGATGCGGACCTCTCGCCCGCGGGCGGCAGCGACGAGACCATGCTCGACCTGGGCCTGGACGCCACCGACGCCGCCGGCGAGGACGTGGGCCTGGACTCGGCCGTGGACGAGGTGGGGACCAAGCTGGACCTGGCCAAGGCCTACATCGACATGGGCGATCCCGATGGCGCCCGCAGCATCCTGGGCGAGGTGCTGGAGGAGGGCACCGACGCCCAGAAGCAGGAAGCCCAGCAGCTCATGCAGCAGATCGCCTGAGGTGCATGCGCCTCCAGCGGCGCCCCCGTCCATCGCGTTCCGTGCCACCGGGGCGGCGGCTCCGCCGCCCCGCCTGATCTCCAGAACCTGTCTCAAAATTCCCCACGGCCGCGCGCCTGGCGATTTTCGGTGGGAGCTGATGGGCATGGCTGCACGGGAAGGCAATGCCGGCATCCTGGCCACGGAGGGCCACCGGGGTGAAAATCACCGGCGCCCCAGGGGGTTGCGAGCCACGCCCACGCCGGCGGCGTTGCGCCGCTGGCCCGTACGACGAGTACTGTGCTGCGCGGCGCGCCTGGCCGGCGCGGCCGTGGACTCACAACGCGACACGCGCGGAATTCTGAGATAGGTTCTGGCCTCCATGCGCATTGCCCTGGGTCTGGAGTACGACGGCCGGCCGTTCTGCGGCTGGCAGTACCAGCATCACTGCCGCTCGGTGCAGCAGGTGGTGGAGGGCGCCCTGTCGCGGGTGGCCGACGCCCCGGTGCGCGTGGTGTGCGCCGGGCGCACCGACACCGCCGTCCATGCCCTGGAGCAGGTGGTCCACTTCGACACCGGGGCACGGCGCGAGATGCACTCCTGGGTCTTCGGCGCCAACGCCAACCTGCCCGAGGCGGTGTCGGTGCTGTGGGCGGCGGAGGTGCCCGATGACTTCCACGCCCGCTTCTCGGCCGAGCGGCGGCGCTATCGCTACGTGATCCTCAACCGGCGCGTGCGCCCGGCGGTGCTTGCCGGCCGCGTGGCCTGGGACTACCGCCCCCTGGACCACGAACGCATGCGCGAGGCGGCGGCGCCGCTCCTGGGCCGGCACGACTTTTCGTCCTACCGCGCCACCCAGTGCCAGGCCCGGAGCCCGGTGCGCACCCTTCACCGGCTGGACGTGCACCGGCAGGGCGACCTGGTGTTCCTGGATCTGGAGGCGGACGGCTTCCTCCACCACATGGTGCGCAACATCGCCGGGGTGCTCATGGCCATCGGCGCCGGCGAGCGGCCGGTGGAGTGGAGTGCGGAGGTGCTGGCGGCGCGGGACCGGACCCTGGGCGGGGTCACCGCCCCGGCCGAGGGCCTGTACTTCACCGGCGTGCGCTACCCGGAGCGCTACCGCCTGCCGCAGGTTTCGCCCGCCGGGGCGGTCTGGTAGGCTCACGGGCTCGCAGGGGCAGGTGACGATGAGTGCAGGCGGCCCGGGGCGGGTCAGGGTAAAATACTGCGGCATCACGCGGGCACAGGATGCCGCCCGCGCGGCGGCCCTGGGCGTGGACGCCATCGGCCTGGTGTTCCACCCGCCCAGCCCGCGCCGGGTGGACCTGGACGCCGCGCGCCGGGTGGCGGCGGCGCTGCCGCCCTTCGTGACCACGGTGGGCCTGTTCGTGGACGCCCCGCGCGCGGAGGTGGAGGAGGTGCTGGCCGCGGTGCCCCTGGACCTGCTGCAGTTCCACGGCGAGGAACCGCCCGAGTACTGCCGCGGATTCGGCCGCCCCTACGTCAAGGCGGTGCGCATGCGTCCGGGCGTCGACCTGCACCGGGTGGCGGCGCGCTACGCCGAGGCCGCGGCCCTGCTGCTGGACACCTACCGCCGCGACCTGCCCGGCGGCACCGGCGAGAGCTTCGACTGGGAGCGGGTGCCGGGCGACCTGCCGCTGCCGGTGATCCTGGCCGGGGGGCTGAAGCCGGGCAACGTGGCCGAGGCCATCCGCCGGGTGCGGCCGTACGCGGTGGACGTCAGCGGCGGCATCGAGCGCGAGCCGGGGGTGAAGGACCCGGAGCGCATGGCCGCCTTCATGCAAGAGGTGATGAATGCTGGATACCAAGCAGCCCGCGCCTGAGGCGATGGCGGGCCTGCCCGACGAACGGGGCCACTTCGGGCCCTACGGCGGCCTGTTCGTGGCCGAGACCCTCATGGGACCGCTGGCCGAGCTGCGCGCGGCCTGGGAGCACTACCTGGCCGATGCCGGGTTCCAGCGCGAGCTGGAGGAAGAGCTGCGCGACTACGTGGGCCGGCCCTCGCCCCTGTACCATGCCCGCCGCTGGAGCGAGCAGGTGGGCGGGGCCCGCCTCTGGCTCAAGCGCGAGGACCTCAACCACACCGGCGCCCACAAGGTGAACAACACCGTGGGCCAGGCCCTGCTGGCCCGGCGCATGGGCAAGACCCGCATCATCGCCGAGACCGGCGCCGGCCAGCACGGGGTGGCCACGGCCACGGTGGCGGCGCGCCTGGGGCTCAAGTGCGTGGTGTACATGGGCGCCGAGGACATGGAGCGCCAGGCCATCAACGTCTACCGCATGAAGCTGCTGGGGGCCGAGGTGGTGCCGGTGACCTCGGGCTCGCGCACCCTCAAGGACGCGCTCAACGAGGCCATGCGCGACTGGGTCACCAACGTGGACGACACCTTCTACATCATCGGCACCGTGGCGGGTCCGCACCCCTACCCGGCCATGGTGCGGGACTTCCAGGCCGTCATCGGCCGCGAGGCCCGGGCCCAGATCCTGGACAAGACCGGCCGCCTGCCCGACGCGCTGGTGGCCTGCGTGGGGGGCGGGTCCAACGCCATGGGCCTGTTCCATCCCTTCCTCGCCGACGAGGGCGTGGCCCTGTACGGGGTGGAGGCGGCGGGCCGCGGCCTGGAGACGGGCGCGCACGCCGCGCCCCTGTGCGCGGGCCGGCCCGGGGTGCTGCACGGCAACCGCACCTATCTCATGGAGGACGCCGACGGCCAGATCCTGCACACCCATTCCATCTCCGCCGGCCTCGACTATCCCGGCGTCGGTCCCGAGCACGCCTGGCTCAAGGACACCGGCCGCGCCCGCTACGTGGCCGTCACCGACGACGAGGCCCTGGCCGCCTTCCACACCCTGACCCGGGTGGAGGGGATCATGCCCGCGCTGGAGTCCTCCCATGCCCTGGCCTGGGCGGAGACCCTGGCGCGCGAGCTGGGACCGGGCGCCGAGATCATCGTCAACCTGTCGGGACGCGGGGACAAGGACATCCACACCGTGGCCGCGCACGAGGGCATCGCCCTGTGAGCCGGCTGGCCCAGCGCTTCGCCACCCTGCGCCGGGCGGGCCGCCGCGCCCTGGTGCCCTATGTCACCGCCGGCGACCCGGAGCCGGCGGCCACCGTGGGGCTCATGCACGACATGGTGGCGGCGGGGGCCGACATCCTGGAGCTGGGCGTGCCCTTCTCCGACCCCATGGCCGACGGGCCGGTGATCCAGCGCGCCAGCGAACGGGCCCTGGCCCATGGCGTCAGCCTGCGCGGCGTGCTGAGCATGGTGCGCGACTTCCGCCACGACGACCCGGACACGCCGGTGGTGCTCATGGGCTATCTCAACCCGGTGGAGATCATGGGCTACGAGGCCTTCGCCCGGGCCGCGGCGGAGGCCGGCGTGGACGGCGTGCTCACCGTGGACCTGCCGCCGGAAGAGGCCGGCCCGCTGCTGGCCGCGCTGGACGGGTGCGGGATCGATCCCATCTTCCTGCTCGCACCCACCACCTCCGACGAGCGCACGCGGCAGGTGGCGGCGGTGGCGCGCGGGTTCGTCTACTATGTCTCGCTCAAGGGGGTCACCGGCGCCGGCCACCTGGACGTGGACGCGGTGCGCGAGCGGGTGGAGCACCTGCGCACCCTCGTGGACCTGCCCGTCGGCGTGGGCTTCGGCATCCGCGACGCGGCCTCGGCGGCGGCGGTGGGGGCGTTCGCCGACGCGGTGGTGGTGGGCAGCGCGGTGGTGAGCCGCATCGAGCAGCACGCCGGCGACCCGGCGGCGGCGCGGGCGGCGGTGGCGGAGCTCGTGGGCGAGCTGCGCGCGGCACTGGACGGGTTGCCGGCGGCGGCGACGGTACGACAGGCGGCAGACACATGAACTGGTTTTCCAAACTCCTGCCCTCGCGCATTCGCACCGAGGCCAGCAACAAGAAGAGCATCCCCGAGGGGTTGTGGACCAAGTGCGCGGCCTGCAACGCGGTGCTCTACCGCGCCGAGCTGGAGCGCAACCTGCACGTCTGCCCCAAGTGCGGCCACCACATGCGCATGGGGGCCCGCGCGCGGCTGGAGGCCTTTCTCGATCCGGAACCGCGCGAGGAGATCGGCGCCGAGGTGGCGCCCAGGGACGTGCTCAAGTTCAAGGACCTGAAGAAGTACAAGGACCGCCTGGCCCAGGCGCAGAAGAACACCGAGGAGAAGGATGCCCTGGTGGTGATGACCGGCCGGGTCAAGGGCATCCCGCTGGTGGCCTGCGCCTTCGAGTTCCGCTTCATGGGCGGGTCCATGGGCGCGGTGGTGGGCGAGCGTTTCGTGCGCGGGGTCGACGCGGCGCTGGAGAGCGGGATCCCCCTGGTGTGCTTCTCCGCCAGCGGCGGCGCCCGCATGCAGGAGGCGCTGTTTTCGCTCATGCAGATGGCCAAGACCTCCGCCGCGCTGGCGCGGCTGTCGCGGCGCGGCATCCCCTACGTCTCGGTGCTCACCGATCCCACCATGGGCGGGGTGTCGGCCTCGCTGGCCATGCTGGGCGACGTCAACATCGCCGAGCCCGGCGCCCTCATCGGGTTCGCCGGGCCGCGCGTCATCGAGCAGACCGTGCGCGAGACCCTGCCCGAGGGCTTCCAGCGCAGCGAGTTCCTGCTGGAGCACGGCGCCATCGACATGATCGTGGACCGCCGCGACATGCGCGATCGCATCAGCAGCCTGCTCGCCATGCTGACAAAGCAGCCGTCACCGTGATTTTGTGGCAAGACCACAAAATCACGGTGACGGCTGCGCCGCTGGCCGCCGGGTTCCGGGGCCTGGGGTAAGCTGGCGCAAGGTGCGGTCGCAGTCGTGACGCACCAGGACCGGTCCGACGGGGCCTCGGGTTGAACATGCGTTTTGCCACCCTGCAGGAGTGGCTGGACTGGCAGGAGACCCT